>JANZQE010000550.1:0-2527 GCA_038040705.1 Clostridium sp.
GAATTACCTCTATTATTAAAAGATTTAATCATCATTGATAGCGTATAATTTGAAGGAGGCAAACCCAGCAATTAAGCACATGAAGATTAACGAATATACGTACGATTCATAACTAGCAAAAAAATCATATAATAAGCCACCTAACCAAATTGATATAAAGACAAATATTTGATGTACCAAAAAAAGAATACCAAACATTCTTCCTTTTATTTCAATACCATACCACCTAAGACATATCAGAGAACTTATAATAACCGTACCCATATAAGTCAAACCAAATATAGCAATAAAGATCATATATAATGAGTCGGAAGATGATAAGTTCATTAGCAAAAAAACCATTGCTCTCACTAAATATAAGAACCCAAGTACTAAGTATAAGTTATATCGATTAATGGCCCATAAAACTAAGAAAGATCCTATTAACTCCGTAATACCTAATGTACTAAGACTAATAGCTACAAAGCTGTTATTGGATTGAAATATATGATAAATATCTACAGTTTTAAGTAATGCGACAAGATGGACATCAATAAATGCCATTGTCATCCCGCAACCACCAAACGATAATGCTAGCAGTGCATATTTTTTTTCAAAAATATAATTTTTTATCTTATGTTTTACATCTTCGTCAAGATCTATTTTTTTTGTCTTGACCGTATTAGGAAATTTCTTCCAAAAATAGTACCCTATAGGTGAAAGAATAAACAAAAATAATAGTGACACTATAGCATTTATATTTTCCCATGAAATATATTTATTTAAATAAACCCATAACGGAGATAGAACTATAAACCCAATTGCCGTACCATTAGATAGTATCGTATATGTTAAATTTTTTTCATTGTTTTGGAATATCTTATCTATTAATACTCCAAATGGAATGAATGTCATAGCTGTTAATGCATACGATAATAGAATACTAAAACAAAATATTAATAATATTAATGTATCAAATATATAAATACCAAAAAAACCAATTACTGCTATCATTACTCCAGAAAATATTGTTAAAGAAGGACCATACTTATCACAAAGCCATCCAGTAAAAGGTGAAAAAACTCCTACGAATAAACCAAAAAGTGCGCCCAATAGTGAAACTTGTGAACGACTAAGTGAATATATGCTAGGTAGGTCTACAAAATATATTTGATAAACACTTTTTATTGATGAAGCAAAAATAGTGACTATTAGACCTAATAATAAGAAAAGTAATTGGTTATTTTTAGTATTCATATTTATCTTATTCAACTAAAGTTTTCTCCTGTATGTCTAATTCATAATATTCATAGATACCTTGGTACATGTTATAAAATAGTTTGCAAGTATGATCTATACAAAATAACGCTTCTTCTTGCATGTCAGTTGTAGTGCAATAATCTGCCAGCAAAGATATACCTTGCTTGACGTGTCCCACGTCTTCTTTTTGATGAACTGAGAAAAAATATAAACTTTCATCTGATAAGTCATAAGTTTTTCCTAGTATGTTATGCCTTGCCTCCTCTCCCATTTTTTCTAAATTCTGTCCTTCACTAGCTACCATAACTGCAGCAGCTCCTATGTGATACTTTTCAATATTAGTACAAGCATCCATTCTATAATCAATAAGTTCTTGAGTATTCTTTAAGGGAGTAGCTTGATCTCGTTCCCCATTAGAAATACCAATTGCTACAATAAAATCTTCCATAAGTTTCACATGATTTTTTGTCTTAGATAAAAAACCTGTTTGTTCTTCATACATATTGTGAAGTAAATGCATTTTATGTTTCGGGAGTGGACAATAAAAAAAAAGATGCTCTATGTAAGTTAAAAAGTTCTTTGTTAGTTGATAACCTTGCAAGGTCGTAAATTTAAGAATTTCTAAATTTGGATTTTCCTCGTCCATTATTATGTTAAATAGTGGGTGGCTTAATGTTAAATTATCTTCTAAAGTCTTTCTTAGTTTTATCTTAAATTCATTTTTATCGTACATTTCTAGGCCTCTATTGTTGCGTTATTTGAAAATTTTAATTTATTAAGCAGGTCTTTAGATTTTTGATATAAGTAAACTCCTTCATGTTCAACTTCTTTAAATCTGCTATAGTTTTTCAAAACCCCATATTCTTCAAACCCATAGATTAACCACAGAGAGTGAGCAGATGTGTTTTTACGAACATCTAGCGTTAGCAAATTAATATCTGAATCTATACATCTTTCAGCCACTTCAATTAATGTATTCTTTGCTAAACTCTTGCCTCGAAATCTTTTACTGACTATGCCTTTTTGTATATCAGCGATATGACTTGAAGTGTCTTGAAAAGACTTTTTAATTTGGCATGTAGCAATAATTTTCCTACTGTTGATATCCTTATAGACAATTAGAATTTCTAATAACCTCATTTCTAAACACATAAATAAATACTTTTTATACCTATCATCTAAGTCTTTATTTCGATTTGAATCGAATCCCAAAATAGCATTATCATCTATGCTTTCGTTCAACAAATCGACATAATCTGTCCATACGTTTTCAAGTTCTTCTTTATTT
>JANZQE010000551.1:0-4034 GCA_038040705.1 Clostridium sp.
TACCTGAATTATTACATGATAAAATTACTAGTCAAGATTTATTTGGAGATATAACAGATAGTGATGATGATGATCATGATGAGGATGATAATGAGAAATCAAGTTTAGAGAAATCAAGTTTAGATACAGTCGAGAACAACAAGTCATCTACATCCACTAGTTACATTTCAACACCGAAAAGAAAAAAATCTGTTACAACAATTTATGAATGTAAATCTAACCCCGATATTGATTGGGATAAATTACAATATTTACAGATAAAAAAATCAGTAGCTACTAAAAAATCTCAGCAGGACTCTAACTTTTCAGAAAACCCTTTTAAAGTAGCAGCTTTAGATATTATTTCTCAGACGTGTCAAAAATTATTCAAAGAAAGAGACGAACTTGCTGATATTAAAGATATCAGTAGTAAAGAAAGTACAACCGATAGTAATAGTATAGAAACACCAAACCTAAAGTACGACACTGATTTGATTTTTGGTTAGCCTGGTTGATAACATTTAACCGTAAAAAATGGCAATTGTAAATCCTACCCCTAATGCTTTTGAAATAATGAGATTAAAAAATCCTTATGTGGCACGTGATAACATTTTTGCCAGAATATTAACAAAAGCTACCGGTATGGCTATATTATCTAATCGTGATAATCGACAAAATATCTTGTTAGCTCCCAAAGAAGTTTGCATGCAAATAGTAGCAATTTATTTGGGCAAGGAACCTTCTTTGATACATTCAGAGTTAGGACAGGCTTTTAATGTTTCGTATGGAGAAACACTTCTGATACGCACCTTAAAAGATCAATTATGTATTACACAAAGTTATCCCGCAAAGGTTAGTAAACCAAATTACAGACCATTAAAGTCATCATCGCTTGTGATAGACAGATATTATAGGCACATTCAACGTATTTCATCATGCATTAGTATTTCTGGGGATACAATAAACAGGGTGACTCAATTAATCACACGTTATGGAAATGTTGATGGTTTAGTAAGTGATCAACAAAAAACAGATGAAGAAAAAATAAAGACAAAAACTGGTTATAAGGACGTTGTAGATAGCATTTTGAAGGACCTAAATGAGATTTTTGCAGTGCAAGCTGGATTAGCTAAAGAGTCCATGATAAAGGGGATAAATGATGAAGCTATTATAACAGTAATGTTGAATTCCATGCCAATAGCTTTATATAAAACAATTGAAACTCATACCACGGATTTACTGAATTCTGGAAATATAAAAGACTGGCAAACTAACACGCAATTACAAAGAAATATTGCTAAACTTTATGCAATGCATTCTTTGGATTATGTGTATATGATGGCCAAAAATCCTCATGACTTTCTTATAGAATTAGTACAATTAGGAAAAGCATGTGTAGAAAATGTTGATGAAATACAAAACAGACCATACAGTATGGTTTTTAATGTAAACACCGGGCTTATGAAACCTTTGGGTGGTATAATTTTAGTTACCCAACAAGCATTTACTTTTATAAGAAGACATTTGTATAAAATGACAAGTAATGGTGTATTATTTTCTGTAAAACCAGTTTTTTTTAAACCCATTAATTGTTTAAAAGATGAAGGTGTGGTTATGCATACAGCGTATCCAGAAATTGACGTTCGATTTATGTCTAATGCCTTACAGTCTTTGATTAATAATTATAAAGGAGACCAAAAGTTATCTAACTTTATAAATACAGCAAAAGGTGAAGGCTTTGTTGAGCTTACAGAAAAAGGATCAAAACTCTTGCAAAGTACACTTCCTAGACCAGGACTCCGAGAAAGGTTTGTGTTTGATTATCACAGATTGGAAAAGAATGGATTATATTTTGACTATGATGGGGAATCTTATGCCATTTATCCAGTACGGGAACAAGCACCATCTGAGGATGTTGATTATTATGGTCGTACTCCTGCATTGGTGTCAACGCGTAATGTACTATTTCATGTACCAGTTGGAGATATAACATATGATGAAGATTTAACTAAATGGCTACATATGGTGGTAAATGGTGACAAATCTTTTTACCAAAATTCTGATCCATGTGAGCGCTATAATGTAAAGGCAGTTCATTGTGCCATGCCAAAAGTTACATGCCAACAATATGTGTTTAACAAGGATGAAATGTTGAGTGTATTTTTAGATCCATTTCTTTATAATATAGATCCATTTATTGATTGCCTTAATATTAACTATAAAAATAGTGCTAGAGAAAATACCCCATTAGGAATTCGAAAGATTTTTAATAACAAAAGAGAAAGTGCTCGACAAAGAACAGAACTAATGAAGACATATTTTGTTAATTCATCTGTGTCTGGAGAACCCCTTTCTGATAAAGGTAATTCTGCACTAGTTGCACTAACATCAATTGAATTGCACCCCTTCTTTAGTATAGAATTTGATGGAACAAAAAATCTATTTTATCCTAGTAAACGTAATTCATTTATTGAAATTCCTTTATATGCATTAAAGTCTTCTGCAGTTCTTACAAGAGGATTATTTCTTTTAAGTCAAAATTTTTCTGCCACCAAACTAGAATCATTAAATAAAGAAATAATTGAAACAGGTAAAGACCTAGACCATACTATACACTATCAATTTGAACACTTTAAGAAAGAAACATTTAAAACATGTTTTAAAGAATTTACAAATGCATTGAACAAAACATTTGGTTCTAATGGTTTATCTAGCCAAGAATTAAATATTCTCTATACTGATAAAAATGAATTAGACAGGTTTTATTTCTATGTCTATTTACCCGTTATTGCAAATGGTTCATTTTACATTGAAAAAAATGATCAAATTAATTTTGGTGTTTTATCTGATGAACCTTTGGACATATATAAAAGAGACTCTATTGAAATACCATTTAAAAACTCTAACCTAACTACAGTTGCTGCTAATATAAAGTGGATCACATTACAGAACCTACCTCCAATAGGAAAAATGGCATGTTTGTTTATGTATTATATGCGCATATCACCTGATAGTATCATGGCACAGATACAAGCCAACTGTCATATAGGTTTTGCTGTGGACTACATATATGGTTATAAAGTAAATAGTGAAGAAATGCTTTTTACTAAACCACATGCATTGGAAATGATATTAACTCCAGGAGGCGTAGAAGAAAATAAAACAAGTGATGATGCATTGGATTTATTCATTAAAACTGATATTTGGACCACTAAAAATACCATTAGCTCTGCTGCTTTGAGTGTACCATGTGTATTTCCAAACCAAAAGGTGATTCAAAATCCTACTTCTAATCCTCAAAAACCTAAAATTACAAGGGACTATCTGTACTTGAGTACCATACGTAATGCTAATTTAATACCTGAAAGCGGTGCTAATGTAATTAAAAATCAACTAGGTAAACCAATACGTACCCCAGATGTTTATACGTCAATGATGAGACAGGTCAGTACCGATTATGAAGAATTCGTACCTATGATCCGCCCGGTACGTGATCCAAGTTCCAATATCATAAATATCTTGGGGCGAGACAGATTTTTTAATGTACCTTTGGGCTGTAGTGTGGAAACAGGTTGGATTATGTTTTATAATGCGGTCTCCCCTACTACTAACCCTTATGCTAGTGAAATGGGTAGTTTATATCAAAACCGATTTACCCTCAATAACATTAATTTAAAAGTATACAAGAATGAAAACCATCAACTGAATAATACTAATTTTGTACTAAGAACGCTATATAGTCCAGACAAAGGAACACGGTGTTTGACTACAGAAATGATAGAAAACCTGTATAATTTTGCATATATCCCAGACCTATTGAAACCTAATGAAAAACTAGATGTAACTACCTGTTTGGCTACTAAAATGGAACAACAATTAAACAATGTGTTTGAAAGTAACCCGTACCTTTACACTAGTCAAAAGGTTAGAGAAGTAGACATCCCCACAGCTATGGGATACGGTATCCCTTACAGATGTTGGACTATTGGTGCATGGAAAAAAATCAACAAACGAGATGAAAAGAGTGTACAATTTTATAATAATGAATATTACAT
>JANZQE010000552.1:0-7846 GCA_038040705.1 Clostridium sp.
TAATCAGATTAAAGGAGAATGGAAATGGGTGATAAATATGTGCTTGCTATAGATTGCGGAACACAAAGTATAAGAGCTCTTATCTTTGATAGAAATGGCACATTAGTAGGAAAGAAAAAAAGAGAATTCGAACCTTATTTCTCTAATTATCCAGGCTGGGCAGAACAAAACCCAGAGGTATATTGGGATAACTTATGTATAGTATGCAAGGAATTTAAGGAAGACCACCAAGATATTTGGGACAAGGTGCAAGGAGTAGTTGTAACAACTCTTAGAGATACCTGCGTTAACCTTGATTGTGATGGGAATGTACTAAGACCCGCTATTCCTTGGCTTGACCAAAGAACAGCAGATAAAGTTAAGCCATTCTCAAATATTGAAAATTTAGCATTTAGAACTATTGGAATGAAGAGAGCTATTGATATATCACAAAAGAAGGGGAAGGCTTATTGGATAAGGCAACATGAACCGGAAATATGGAAAAAGACAGATAAGTATATCCTTATCTCGGCATATTTTCATTTTAAACTTACTGGAAAAGTTGTAGACTCTGTAGCTAACCAAATAGCACATATACCATTTGACTATAAAAACAAATGTTGGCCTAAAAGCGATCTGAACTATAGGTGGACTCTTTTTGGAATAGAAAGAGAAAAGCTGCCCATGCTTGTAAATCCAGGTGAAACTATAGGGGAAATAACCAAGGAGGCTGCGAAGCTCACGGGGATAAGGGAAGGTGTAATTTTAATTGCGGGGGCTTCAGATAAGGGGTGTGAAACCTTAGGGAATGGATGTTTAAGTGAGGAAATGGGAAGTATAAGCTTTGGGACTACGGCCACAATACAAACTACATCAAAAAAATATATTGAACCTATAAAGTTTATGCCTTCTTACCCTTCGGCTATGGACGGATATTATAATCCGGAGGTACAAATATTTAGAGGATATTGGATGATAAGTTGGTTTAAAGAAGAATTTTCGATGAGAGAAATGAAAGAAGCTTTAGAGAAGGGTGTACCTCCGGAAAATCTTTTAAATGAAAGATTAGATGAAATACCACCAGGATCACATGGACTTATGCTCCAACCTTATTGGGGGCCGGGACTAAAAACACCGGATGCTAAAGGAGCAATTATTGGTTTTGGGGATGTACATACTAGGGAACATGTATATAGAGCTATTATAGAAGGCATTAATTTTGCATTACTTGAGGGACTTTATAAAATAGAAAAAAAGACAGGAAAAAAAATAGTGGAGATTGCAGTTTCTGGAGGAGGTTCACAGAGTGATATCATTTGTCAAATAACTGCTGATATGTTAAATAGAAAAATATATAAGGGGCAAACCTATGAAATATCAGGGCTTGGTGCTTCAATTATAGGTTACGTAGCACTTGGGGTATATAATTCTTATGAAGATGCTATAAAACATATGTTTAAAAGGACAAAGGAATTTACTCCACATGTACATAATGCTGAAATTTATGAATTGCTATATAAGAAAGTATATATGAAGATTTACCCTAGTCTTAAGAATTTGTATAAAGATATTCAAGAGATAACAGGATATCCAAAATATTAATTTAAGTGTATTTGGGGTATAATTAAAATAAGGGTTATTATTTATATTTATAATAAGTGGAAAGGAAACAAATTTATGATTATAGGTACAGGTAAAATATACTTATATGCAAACTTTGTTCATTCATTGAAAGAAAAAAGAATGATACTAAAAAGCACCATAGCAAAGGTAAAAAACAAGTATAATGTTTCTATAGCTGAGGTAGAAAATCAGGATATGCATCAATCTATAGTAATTGGAATTGCTTGTGTTAGTAATGATACAAGACACGCTAATAGTATGATACAAAATGTATTGGACTTTATAGAGGACACCACAGAAGCTATTGTGGAAAAAGAAGAGATGGAAATATTATAGATTAAATATATTGGAGGCTAATAATATGTTAAAAAGGATCAAAGTAAATTTAGAGGCGGTAGAGGCTATGCACTATTTTTGGCAGGCTGCTAGCGAAAAAGACAATATTTCTGAAAAGTTTTTTTATGATGTAGCAGAAATGGATGCCTTATCCTGTGCTTATGATGAAGAATTTAATGCAGAATCAGTTAGAAGAGCATTGAGCGCAATAAAGAATAGAGAACCTTTTGCTGGAAACAAGAAGGAGTTAAAATTCTGGAATAACAATATGTGGATGATGGAGGACTTAGAATATACAAACGCAATGATTCAGCCTGTAAAAAAACTTAATTTAGACAATATGGTAGAAAAATTAAAAAATTCTCTAAGTGAAAGTAAATATGATGAATTAGAGGTTATATTCTCACCACTACATTCAGATGAATATTTAATCATTGGCAACAAATTAGTAATTAATTTCTTTAGAGTAAAGCCAGATTTTGTAGAAGATAAAACATGTATTGCAGACAAAGAGATTAATGAATACATAGAAGAAAAGTTAAATTCATTAGTTAAAGCATAAAGGAGAAGGAAATTTGGATAGATCGAAACAATTAGGAGAAGAAAATATAGGTAAACTACTTATGAAATTCTCTATCCCCGCAATTGTAGGCATGTTAGTAAATGCGCTTTACAATATTGTAGATAGAATATTTATAGGACAAGTAGATACACTTGCCTTGTCAGGAGTTACAATTACATTTCCCATTTCCATTATAATTATGGCTTTTGGAATGCTAGTAGGAATTGGGGCGGCTGCATTAATATCTATACGGCTTGGGCAGCAGAAAAAAGAAGAGGCAGAGCATATTTTAGGAAATGCTTTTGCATTGATTATCATAATTTCACTTATAGTAACAACACTTGGACTTATATTTTTAGAACCGATGTTACTAAAATTTGGGGCCAGTACTGACACTATGCCCTATGCTAAGCAGTATATAACAATAATACTTATAGGAACAGTTTTTCAAAGCGTAGGATTTGGACTAAACAATATTATACGGGCTGAAGGTAACCCCCGAATAGCTATGTTTACCATGTTAATTGGTGGAATTTTAAATACAATTATGGATCCCATTTTTATTTTCGTTTTCCATATGGGAACTAGAGGGGCCGCAATAGCAACTGTTATTTCTCAAATTGTAAACACTATATGGGTATTATATTATTTCCTTTACGGGAAAAGTATACTAAAAATACTTTATAAAAATTTAAGGCTAGATGCTAAGGTTGTAAAAAGCATTTTTGCCATAGGAATGTCTCCGTTTTCAATGCAAATTGCAGCAAGTATTGTAACTATTATTTCTAATAAAAGTTTAGTTAAATATGGTGGGGACGTGTCCCTTGGGGCTATGGGAGCTATTATGAGTATCGCAATGCTTGTGTTAATGCCTATCTTTGGAATTAACCAAGGCTGTCAACCAATAATTGGTTATAATTATGGAGCGAAAAGGTATGATCGCGTTAAGCATGCATTAAAACTTGCCATAATTGCAGCTACAGCTATTACTACAACTGGATTTATAATAATACAATTATTCCCCGAACAACTTATAAGCATGTTCAGTAATGATCCGGAGCTAATAGAAGTTGGGGCAAGGGGGATTAAAATATATCTATTCATGCTTCCTGTAATAGGATTTCAAATAGTTAGTTCAAATTATTTTCAGGCAATAGGAAAAGCTAAAATATCCATATTTTTAGGGCTTAGTAGACAGGTTATATTACTTATACCATTATTATTCATTTTACCGAGATTTTTTGAGTTAAATGGTGTTTGGGCTTCAGCGCCGAGTTCAGACATAATATCTTCAATTTTAACAGCGGTGTTCTTGTTTGTAGAGATTAGACATTTGAATAGATTACATGGCGAAGATAAGAAAGTAATTATATGAAATATATTTAAATAAACAACATTTAAAATAGTGAGATTAATTCCAACATGTTGGAATTAATCTCACTATTTTAAATGTTGTTTATTTAAATATATTTCATATAATTACTTTCTTATCTTCGCCATGTAATCTATTCAAATGTCTAATCTCTACAAACAAGAACACCGCTGTTAAAATTGAAGATATTATGTCTGAACTCGGCGCTGAAGCCCAAACACCATTTAACTCAAAAAATCTCGGTAAAATGAATAATAATGGTATAAGTAATATAACCTGTCTACTAAGCCCTAAAAATATGGATATTTTAGCTTTTCCTATTGCCTGAAAATAATTTGAACTAACTATTTGAAATCCTATTACAGGAAGCATGAATAGATATATTTTAATCCCCCTTGCCCCAACTTCTATTAGCTCCGGATCATTACTGAACATGCTTATAAGTTGTTCGGGGAATAATTGTATTATTATAAATCCAGTTGTAGTAATAGCTGTAGCTGCAATTATGGCAAGTTTTAATGCATGCTTAACGCGATCATACCTTTTCGCTCCATAATTATAACCAATTATTGGTTGACAGCCTTGGTTAATTCCAAAGATAGGCATTAACACAAGCATTGCGATACTCATAATAGCTCCCATAGCCCCAAGGGACACGTCCCCACCATATTTAACTAAACTTTTATTAGAAATAATAGTTACAATACTTGCTGCAATTTGCATTGAAAACGGAGACATTCCTATGGCAAAAATGCTTTTTACAACCTTAGCATCTAGCCTTAAATTTTTATAAAGTATTTTTAGTATACTTTTCCCGTAAAGGAAATAATATAATACCCATATAGTGTTTACAATTTGAGAAATAACAGTTGCTATTGCGGCCCCTCTAGTTCCCATATGGAAAACGAAAATAAAAATGGGATCCATAATTGTATTTAAAATTCCACCAATTAACATGGTAAACATAGCTATTCGGGGGTTACCTTCAGCCCGTATAATATTGTTTAGTCCAAATCCTACGCTTTGAAAAACTGTTCCTATAAGTATTATTGTTATATACTGCTTAGCATAGGGCATAGTGTCAGTACTGGCCCCAAATTTTAGTAACATCGGTTCTAAAAATATAAGTCCAAGTGTTGTTACTATAAGTGAAATTATGATAATCAATGCAAAAGCATTTCCTAAAATATGCTCTGCCTCTTCTTTTTTCTGCTGCCCAAGCCGTATAGATATTAATGCAGCCGCCCCAATTCCTACTAGCATTCCAAAAGCCATAATTATAATGGAAATGGGAAATGTAATTGTAACTCCTGACAAGGCAAGTGTATCTACTTGTCCTATAAATATTCTATCTACAATATTGTAAAGCGCATTTACTAACATGCCTACAATTGCGGGGATAGAGAATTTCATAAGTAGTTTACCTATATTTTCTTCTCCTAATTGTTTCGATCTATCCAAATTTCCTTCTCCTTTATGCTTTAACTAATGAATTTAACTTTTCTTCTATGTATTCATTAATCTCTTTGTCTGCAATACATGTTTTATCTTCTACAAAATCTGGCTTTACTCTAAAGAAATTAATTACTAATTTGTTGCCAATGATTAAATATTCATCTGAATGTAGTGGTGAGAATATAACCTCTAATTCATCATATTTACTTTCACTTAGAGAATTTTTTAATTTTTCTACCATATTGTCTAAATTAAGTTTTTTTACAGGCTGAATCATTGCGTTTGTATATTCTAAGTCCTCCATCATCCACATATTGTTATTCCAGAATTTTAACTCCTTCTTGTTTCCAGCAAAAGGTTCTCTATTCTTTATTGCGCTCAATGCTCTTCTAACTGATTCTGCATTAAATTCTTCATCATAAGCACAGGATAAGGCATCCATTTCTGCTACATCATAAAAAAACTTTTCAGAAATATTGTCTTTTTCGCTAGCAGCCTGCCAAAAATAGTGCATAGCCTCTACCGCCTCTAAATTTACTTTGATCCTTTTTAACATATTATTAGCCTCCAATATATTTAATCTATAATATTTCCATCTCTTCTTTTTCCACAATAGCTTCTGTGGTGTCCTCTATAAAGTCCAATACATTTTGTATCATACTATTAGCGTGTCTTGTATCATTACTAACACAAGCAATTCCAATTACTATAGATTGATGCATATCCTGATTTTCTACCTCAGCTATAGAAACATTATACTTGTTTTTTACCTTTGCTATGGTGCTTTTTAGTATCATTCTTTTTTCTTTCAATGAATGAACAAAGTTTGCATATAAGTATATTTTACCTGTACCTATAATCATAAATTTGTTTCCTTTCCACTTATTATAAATATAAATAATAACCCTTATTTTAATTATACCCCAAATACACTTAAATTAATATTTTGGATATCCTGTTATCTCTTGAATATCTTTATACAAATTCTTAAGACTAGGGTAAATCTTCATATATACTTTCTTATATAGCAATTCATAAATTTCAGCATTATGTACATGTGGAGTAAATTCCTTTGTCCTTTTAAACATATGTTTTATAGCATCTTCATAAGAATTATATACCCCAAGTGCTACGTAACCTATAATTGAAGCACCAAGCCCTGATATTTCATAGGTTTGCCCCTTATATATTTTTCTATTTAACATATCAGCAGTTATTTGACAAATGATATCACTCTGTGAACCTCCTCCAGAAACTGCAATCTCCACTATTTTTTTTCCTGTCTTTTTTTCTATTTTATAAAGTCCCTCAAGTAATGCAAAATTAATGCCTTCTATAATAGCTCTATATACATGTTCCCTAGTATGTACATCCCCAAAACCAATAATTGCTCCTTTAGCATCCGGTGTTTTTAGTCCCGGCCCCCAATAAGGTTGGAGCATAAGTCCATGTGATCCTGGTGGTATTTCATCTAATCTTTCATTTAAAAGATTTTCCGGAGGTACACCCTTCTCTAAAGCTTCTTTCATTTCTCTCATCGAAAATTCTTCTTTAAACCAACTTATCATCCAATATCCTCTAAATATTTGTACCTCCGGATTATAATATCCGTCCATAGCCGAAGGGTAAGAAGGCATAAACTTTATAGGTTCAATATATTTTTTTGATGTAGTTTGTATTGTGGCCGTAGTCCCAAAGCTTATACTTCCCATTTCCTCACTTAAACATCCATTCCCTAAGGTTTCACACCCCTTATCTGAAGCCCCCGCAATTAAAATTACACCTTCCCTTATCCCCGTGAGCTTCGCAGCCTCCTTGGTTATTTCCCCTATAGTTTCACCTGGATTTACAAGCATGGGCAGCTTTTCTCTTTCTATTCCAAAAAGAGTCCACCTATAGTTCAGATCGCTTTTAGGCCAACATTTGTTTTTATAGTCAAATGGTATATGTGCTATTTGGTTAGCTACAGAGTCTACAACTTTTCCAGTAAGTTTAAAATGAAAATATGCCGAGATAAGGATATACTTATCTGTCTTTTTCCATATTTCCGGTTCATGTTGCCTTATCCAATAAGCCTTCCCCTTCTTTTGTGATATATCAATAGCTCTCTTCATTCCAATAGTTCTAAATGCTAAATTTTCAATATTTGAGAATGGCTTAACTTTATCTGCTGTTCTTTGGTCAAGCCAAGGAATAGCGGGTCTTAGTACATTCCCATCACAATCAAGGTTAACGCAGGTATCTCTAAGAGTTGTTACAACTACTCCTTGCACCTTGTCCCAAATATCTTGGTGGTCTTCCTTAAATTCCTTGCATACTATACATAAGTTATCCCAATATACCTCTGGGTTTTGTTCTGCCCAGCCTGGATAATTAGAGAAATAAGGTTCGAATTCTCTTTTTTTCTTTCCTACTAATGTGCCATTTCTATCAAAGATAAGAGCTCTTATACTTTGTGTTCCGCAATCTATAGCAAGCACATATTTATCACCCATTTCCATTCTCCTTTAATCTGATTA
>JANZQE010000553.1:0-16388 GCA_038040705.1 Clostridium sp.
TTAGTAGTTAATAAAATATCTTTTGTTTATTTTAAGTAATTAATGTATATTTATGTTTTTAAACTATGCCTATGGTATAGTTTGTTTTTTAATAACATTAGATTTAAAATAACTAAAAACTTTGTTATAATATATATGTTAGGCATTGAAAAAAACAGTTAGTAGTTAACACTAGCACAGTAGGAAAATAAGGAGGAATAAATTTGGACTCACAAGCAATATTTGGTAAGATTTTGATGATACCAGCAATTTTAATAGCTTTTACTTTTCACGAGTTTGCACACGCTATTGTAGCAGATAGGTTAGGTGATAAAACACCTAGATTTCAAGGACGAATTACACTTAATCCGGTTTCTCATATAGACCCAATGGGTTTTATTTTAATTTTATTAGTAGGCTTTGGATGGGCAAAACCAGTTCAAACAAATCCCAGTGCCTATAAAAATTATTACAAGGATGATTTAAAAGTTTCCCTAGCAGGTCCAATGGCTAATATGATTCTTGGCCTTGTATTTGCATTTATTGCAGTATTATTTTTTAGATTTTCACCAAATCAAGGAAACTTAAACCAAGTTATTGGAAGCATAATATATTTTACAGGCTCCATAAACTGTATGTTATTTTTTCTTAATTTAGTGCCAATACCAGGTTTTGATGGATTCCATATACTTAGGGACTTATTTCCAAAGTTTTTTTACAATATATCAGATTCTGTTACTAAGTATCAATTCCTATTATTTATGGTACTTATATTCCCTATATTACCTGGTGGAAACTCAGTATTTAATTTAATTGTTGGAATACCTGGGTCTAAGCTATTTTCTTTGTTCATAAGTATTGCAGATATGATTTAAATGGAGGTATAGATTATTCTTTATGAATTTTCTATTTCAATTTATTGCATAAGTAATTACTGTCAAAGCGGGGAAGTTACATAAATAAATGATAAAGTTTATTTAGAAGCATTCCTGTGATATAATAAGAAAGTAAATTTCGCGAAAATTATGTAGTGATTTTTTAATATTATAATACAAGGAGAAGATATATGCGCCTAAGAAAAAAATATTGGGCTAGACCAGAGCTAGACTCTAGCCAAATTGTAATTACAGACCAATATGCTCATAAAGGGAACTGGAGTGAAATATTTAATAATAATAATGAAATATATTTAGAAGTAGGCTGCGGTAAAGGTGGGTTTATAGCAGAGAAGTCTAAGCAAAATCAAAATACTAATTTTATAGGTATAGATTTAAAAGATGAAGTTCTAGTATTTGCCCTTAGAAAAGTACTAGATGTAAGGGGAATTGAAGATTCAGAAGCGGTAAATGTAAGACTTATGCCTCTAAATATTATGCTGATAGATGATGTCTTTGAAAAAGATGAGATAAGTAGAATTTATATAAATTTCTGTAATCCTTGGCCAAAAGAAAGGCATAACAAAAGAAGATTAACTCACACTAAGTTTTTGACGAATTATAAAAAATTCTTAAAGCCTGGGTCTGAAGTTTGGTTTAAAACAGATAATACAGAATTATTTGAAGAATCTATAGAATACTTTAAAGAAAGTGGCTTTGAAATATTATTTTTAACCTATGATCTCCACAAAAGTGATTTCAAAGAAAATGTAGTTACAGAGTACGAAGCTAAATTCTCAGAACTCGGTATGAAAACTATGTTTTTGCTGGCTAAATTAATTGTAGAGAATGATTAAACATTTAAAAATATAATAAAGTTATAAACATAGTTGTCCACACTAGAACCGGAAAATTTGGTTTTAGTGTGGACAACTTTATTTTTTTCATTGTTTAGTGGTACATAATCACACAGGTGTCATAGTAAGAGCTCTTAAATAATATAATGGTTTAGAACGTGTAAATATTATTAAGGGGTTGAACACTTAATGCAGGAAAATAAAAGAACTTATGATGGTGAGATTGTGTTAATAAAAATTTTAAGTATCATCATTATCTTACTATTAGGTATATATTTTATAAATAGTACCTATGTCACTAAATTGGATTCAAGAGTTATTAATGATTTTGCAACTATTTTTCTTAGCATAATACTTGAAGGTATACCATTTATTTTAATTGGTGCTTTAGCTTCTTCTATAATTCAAATATTTGTATCGGATGAAACAATTGCAAAAATAATTCCTAAAAATAAATTTGTAGGAGTATTTATTGCATCCTTAGTTGGACTTGTTTTTCCAGTATGCGAATGTGCTATTGTTCCGATAACAAGAAGACTCCTAAAAAAAGGGGTTCCTCTAAGTATTGCAGTTACCTTTATGTTATCCGTGCCTATAATGAACCCAGTGGTTTTATTGTCAACACATTATGCTTTTATGGGAATGTCATATATGGTAATAGCAAGAGCTATGTTTGGTATGATCGGTGCTATAACAGTAGGTGTTCTTATAGGAGTGCTTCATAAAGATAGCCCATTTAAAGTGAAAAAAGTTAAAAAATCTAGAAAAAACATGATTAAAGCTAATAGTGCTTCTGGAAATCATGACAACTGTTCTTGTGGACATAATCATAGTCAAAGTAATACGCGTAATAAGTTTATAAAAAATATAGAGAATATAATATCACATACAAGTGCAGAGCTATATGACATAGGCAGGTTTTTTATAATTGGAGTATTCCTATCTACATGTATGCAAGTTTTTATACCTAAGGAATTTATTTTATCAATAGGTAGTGGCGTTTTATCATCCATAATAGTGATGATGGTATTGGCTTTTGTTTTATCAGTCTGCTCAGAAACAGATGCTTTTATTGCTAGAAGTTTTTTAGGTCAATTTACCACTGGTTCAATTTTAGGATTTTTAATATTGGGACCTATGATAGATATAAAAAATACCATTATGCTTTGTGGAAGCTTTAAAATGAATTTTGTAGTTAAACTTATTTTCCTTATAATTACTATTTGCTTTATCCTAGCAGTAATAGCGAATTTATTTCCACTTGAAATTCTAAGCAAGGGGGTAAATATGTGAAAAAAAAGTTCAATTTAAACGAATTAATATGGTTTTTTATATTACTCGGATTTACTTGTTATTTTTATATGATTATAAGTACGGATAAAATAACTCTATACGTACATCCCAAAATGATCAAATACGTAAAATTTGCATTATATTTTTTTATTGTTTTGGTTATTTTCCAAAGTAAGAAGATTTTTAGCTTTAAAAAAAATAAAAAATTAAAGATTGGTTATATTATGTTTTTAATCCCACTTACTTTAGGATTTCTATTAAAATCAGAGGGATTGAGTGCTTATAATGTAATAAATAAAGGGTTTTCATTAACATCACAACTAAAAATTAATACCTTAAAGCATAAACATACAACTTTAGACGATGGAACAGAGATATGTGAGCATAATGATGAAGAAGAGGGGCATTCCACCTATGATTATGTATTGCTAAATGAGCCCTTAGACAGTGTGGCATTAGTAAAAGGTGAAACTATAGAAATGGCCAGTGAAAATTTTATAAATACTTATGAGAATATATATGGAAATCCATATGATTATGTTGGTAGAACTATTAATATGAAGGGGTTCGTATATAATCAAAATGGACTTAATAAAAATGAATTTATATTGTCTAGAATTCTAGTAAGTTGCTGCAGCGCAGATGCTCAGTTAGTGGGTCTTTTGTGTGATTACTCAGAGGGAAATGTATTAACTGAGGGCACTTGGGTAAATGTAGAGGGGACACTTGGTCAATATGAATATAAAGATGCTAAAAGTGGAGAAATTAATGTGATTCCAATAATTAAAATAGATAAGATAGAACCAATTGAGGTAGAGAATAATGAGTATATATATAATTAAAACAACAGGGAAAATATAGAAAAAACCTTCTTATTTCTGACAGAAATAAGAAGGTTCATTTAATTTCATTCAAAACAATTAGTGCGGGTTTTAACATAATCAAGCAAATGAATATTAACCTTCCCCGTTAAGCCAACCCTCAGCCATTAAAAGCTCAGCTGTAAGTACTGCGCCACCAGCTGCACCACGTAGAGTATTGTGAGATAGACAAACAAATTTATAGTCAAATAAAGTGTCTTCGCGGAGTCGTCCAATTGATACCCCCATGCCTTTTTCAATATCTCTATCTAATCTAGATTGAGGTCTATCATTTTCCTCAAAGTAAGTTAAAAATTGCTGAGGAGCATTTGGAAGTTTTAAAAGTTGAGGTTTACCTTTGAAATTCGCCCACAGTTCTAAAATGTCTTCTTTAGTTGGTTTAACTGCAAAGGAAACGGAAACTGTAGCTAAGTGACCATCTGAGACAGGTACACGAATGCATTGAGCGGAAATTATAGGTTCCGTTGCATTAACAATCTTATTGTTCTCTATATGTCCCCAAATTTTCATAGGTTCTTGTTCACTTTTTTCTTCTTCGCCTCCGATATAAGGTATAACATTATCCATTATTTCTGGCCAATCTGAAAATATCTTTCCAGACCCGGATATAGCTTGATAAGTACATACTGATATTTTTGTAGGCTTAAATTCCATAAGTGCATTTATAGCAGGAACATAACTTTGAATGGAGCAGTTAGGCTTAGCAACAATAAATCCCTTTTTAGTGCCTAGACGCTGACGTTGTACATGAATTAATTCTAAATGCTCAGCATTTATTTCTGGAATGATCATTGGAATATCCGCGCATCCGCGGTGGGCAGAGTTATTTGAAATTACAGGAGTTTCTGATTTTGCATATCTTTCTTCGATTTCTCTTATTTCATGTGCAGGCATATTAACTGCGCAAAATACGAAATCTACTTCACTGCTTATTTCCTCTACTTGATTCACATTTTTTATTACTATATTTTTAACACTTTCAGGCATAGGAACGTCTAATTTCCATCTATTTTTTACGACTTCAGAATAAGTTTTACCCACTGAGTTCTCACTAGCAGCAATAACAGCTATTTCGAAATATGGGTGATTGTGAAGAAGCGTAATAAGACGTTGACCAACAAATCCAGTTCCGCCGAGTAAACCAACTTTTAATTTTTTATGCATTGTATTAATACCTCCTGCTTTAATAATGTATATTTGTGATAGAATATAAGTACTTATACTTATAAATATTCTTAACCATTTCATAAAGTTAACAACAATAATAATAATAAATATAAAACTTGTATAAGAATTTCTATTATAGTTGATTATAATGGTAAAAAGTATATACTTCAAGTGTATTTTTGTATAAAATAGATATGTATAATAAATTTATGGTATGCTAATGAAGCTATAGTTATATAATATTTTTAGAAAGAGTTTAAAAGGAATGGGGAATGAAATTGTTTATAAATGATCAAGATAAATTAAAGTTATATGGATTTAACAATTTAACAAAATCATTAAGTTTTAATATTTATGATGTTTGCTATACAAAAACGAAGGAAGATCGAAAAAAATATATAGAGTATATTGACGAGCAATACAATGCTGAGAGACTAACTAAAATTCTTACTAATGTAACTGAAACAATAGGTGCTAGTGTACTTAACATTGCAAAGCAGGACTACGACCCTCAGGGAGCAAGCGTAACATTACTTATCTCAGAGGAAGAAATACCTCTATATGTGGTTGATCCTTCTTGTAATAGAGGTGTTTTAACGCCAATTCGTGAGAATATTGTGGGACACCTAGATAAGAGTCATGTAACAGTGCATACTTATCCTGAAAGTCACCCTCAAAATGATATAAGTACTTTTAGAGTAGATATAGATGTATCAACTTGTGGAACGATATCACCATTAAAGGCTCTAAATTACTTAATAGCTAGTTTTGATTCAGATATTATCACTATAGATTATAGGGTTAGAGGTTTTACCAGAGATATGGATGGTAAAAAATGCTTTATAGATCATAAGATTAGTTCCATCCAAAATTACATTACTAAAGAAACCAAAGATAGATATAGTTTAATCGATATGAATATATATCAATCTAATATTTTTCATACAAAAATGAAGTTAAACGAATTAGATCTTCCTAATTATCTCTTTGAGATTAAAGAAGAAGATTTAAGTGAAGATGAAAGATGTGATATTATACAAAAGTTAGAAAAAGAAATGATAGAAATATTTTATGGCATGGACATTCCTAAGTTGTAGTGATTGTAGTATGTTTTGTTTATAAATAACATAGTAAATTGTTTAAAGACTTCAGAAGAAAATTTTTATTTCCTTCTGAAGTCTTTTTTATTTATAAAAGTTAAAACTAAAATAATTACAAAATAAGTAATTATACATTTCTTGTAATTTGTGTTTTTTATACATTTATATGGTATAATTCATACATATATTAAAAATATTCTAACAAATGAAATGTATTAATATTTATTTGTAAAAATAAGTTTGGAAACAGTTTTTATTTATTTTACACATTTAAAAAATCATTAATAAGTAGGCTAAATTAGTACAGTGGTAGAAAGGAGAAAACTAGCATGATGAAAAAGGAAATAATAGCTATGATATTGGCAGGAGGTCAAGGATCAAGACTCAAGCAATTAACAAAAATGATAGCAAAACCTGCAGTTCCCTTTGGAGGAAAGTACAGAATTATAGATTTCTCTTTAAGTAACTGTTCTCACTCAGATATAGACACTGTAGGAGTTCTTACTCAGTACCAACCATTGGCTTTAAATGCTCATATAGGAATAGGCACACCTTGGGATTTAGACAGAAAAAATGGAGGAGTTAGCATGCTTGCTCCTTACCAAAGTGAAGATGGTGGGAATTGGTATAATGGCACAGCAGATGCTATTTATCAAAACACAAATTATATTGATAGTTATGATCCGGAATATGTGCTTATTTTATCAGGGGACCATATTTATAAAATGGATTATTCCAAAATGCTAGATTATCATAAGGAAAAAGGTGCTGATGTTACTATTGCAGTATTAGAAGTACCATTAGAAGAGGCTCATAGATTTGGAATGATGAACACTCGAGAAGATGATAGTATCTATGAATTTGATGAAAAACCAACTAAACCTAAAAGTAATTTAGCATCAATGGGAGTTTATATTTTTAATTGGGCTGCTCTTAAGCAACTTTTAAAAGAGGACAACCTTGATAAAAATTCCAGTAATGACTTTGGGAAAAATATAATACCAAAAATGATAAATAATAATCAGAAGCTATATGCATATCCTTTTAAAGGGTATTGGAGAGATGTGGGTACTATTGAAAGTTTTTGGGCAGCTAATATGGACATGTTAGCTGATGATAGTGAACTGGACATATACGATACGAAGTGGAGAATATATTCAGTTAACCCAATGTTACCACCACAATATATAGGGCCTCAAGCAAAAATTAACAACGCAATGCTAAATGAGGGTTGTACTGTTTTTGGAGAGGTAGATAATTGTGTGCTTTTCCAAGGGGTTCATGTAGGCAAAAACACTAAAATAACTAATTCAGTTATTCTACCTAATACTAAAATAGGAAATAACGTGGTTATTGATAAGGCAATTATAGGAAGCAATGTTACCGTAAGACGTAATTCTTGTATTGGTAATGGAGAAGACATTATTGTTATAGAAGAAGGAAAAGAGATTAAAGCTGATTCTAGGATATCAACTAAATTATAAATTTAACGGGGTGATAGTATGCTTAATAATTATATAGGAATGTTAATGTTAAATGAGCAAGAAGATAATATTAAAAGTCTTACCAAAGCAAGGCCTATAGCATCAATACCTATAGGTGGAAGATACAGGGTTATTGATTTCGTGCTTTCAAATATGGTTAATTCGGGTATTTATAATATAGGCATATTCACTAATACAAAATCTAGGTCATTAATGGATCATTTAGGTTCAGGAAAATCTTGGGATTTGGATAGAAAAATAAATGGTTTATTCGTATTTAATTTTACCACGGAAGGGTCACTCACGGGAGATATAGACGCATTAAGTGAAAATATGGAATATATTCATAGAACAAAACAAGATTATGTAATAATGTCTTCTTCATATGTGATATGTAACATAGATTACAATGAGGCTGCTAAGTATCACGAGGAATCTGGTTCTGATATAACTCTATTATACAAAAAAACAAGTAATGGTAAAAAACATTATTTAGATGCTAGAACTTTATATATTGATGAGAATAATAAAGTTTTGAGTATTGGTAAAAATAAAGGATCAGAGGACAAACTAAACATATCTATGGAAATGTTTATAATGAAAAAAACAACCCTAATAACAATTATAAACAATTGCATTCAGACAGGTTCTCATAATTCAATAAAAGCTGCAATATATGATAGCGTTAAAGAATTTAATGTGAATGCATTTGAGTTTAAAGGTTACGTTAAATGTGTAAATTCTATAAAAAACTACTATAAAATAAGTATGGATATGCTAAATGCTAAAGTAACAAAGGAATTGTTTTATAGTAATGGGTTAATATATACTAAGATAAAAGATGAAGCTCCTACTAAATATTTTAACGGATCGAATGTTAATAACTCATTGATTTCAAATGGATGTGTTTTGAAAGGAAATATAGAAAATAGTATAATATCAAGAAGGGTTACTGTGGAGGAAAGTGCTCAAATTGAAAATTGCATAATATTCCAAAACTGTGTAATTAAAAAGGGTTGTAAACTCACGAATGTTATTATTGATAAAAACACTATTTTAAGTGAGAATACAGTGTTAAAGGGAGCGGTAGAGTTTCCGGTTGTTATAGAGAAAAAAACTCTATTATAAAATTTTAAAATTAACGGCACCTTAAGAAAATAAGGTGCCTAAAGGAGGTTGGATATGAAAGTATTATTTGTAGCCTCTGAGGCTTATCCTTTTATAAAAACAGGAGGTCTCGGAGATGTAGCATATGCGCTACCCAAAGCACTAAGAAAGCTTGGAATTGATGCAAGAGTAATTATTCCTAAATATAGTAATATTCCATTGTTATTTAAAAATTGCATGGAAACTATTGCTAGTTTTAATGTGACTGTTGGATGGAGAAATCAATACTGTGGGCTACAATATTTAACATATGACGATATACCTTACTATTTTGTGGATAATGAAGATTATTTTAAAAGATCTGAGATATATGGGTGTTATGATGATGGTGAGAGATTTTCTTATTTTTCAAAAGCAGACCTAGAATCTATAAAGTACATGGAAGATTTTGTACCGGATATAATTCATTGCAATGATTGGCACTGCGGAATTGTTCCAGCACTACTAAAAGATAATTATAGTGAAGATGCCCGATATGATAATATAAAGAGTGTATTTACTATACATAATTTAAAATATCAAGGAGTATTTTCAAAAGAAGTATTAGGAGAGCTATTAAATTTAGATGACAAGTATTTTTCGGATGAAGCTCTAAAATTTTATGACTCAGTATCCTTTATGAAGGGTGGAATTGTTTTCGCAGATGCGGTAACAACTGTGAGTAAAACTTATTCCGAGGAAATACAGACTCCTTTTTATGGGGAATCACTAGATGGATTATTATCCTCAAAATCAGAAAATCTATATGGCATAGTAAATGGAATAGATTATGGTCTATATGATCCTAAAGTGGATAAAAAAATCTTCTGTAATTATGATGTAGAAAGTAGAAATCAAAAGGTTGAAAATAAGTTAAAACTTCAAGAGAAATTAAACTTTACAGTAAATAAAGATATACCAATGATAGGCATTGTAACTAGGCTCGTGAAACAAAAAGGGTTGGATTTGATAGCTCTTAAACTCCAAGAATTACTTAGCCTTCCTATTCAAATAGTATTGCTTGGTAATGGTGACAAATACTATGAAGATATATTCCAACATTACGCCTCCATATATCCAAGCAGGATATCCACAAACATTGTTTTTGATGAGATGCTAGCTCAGCAAATATATGCTGCTTCAGACATGTTTTTGATGCCATCATTATTTGAACCTTGTGGAATTGGCCAGCTTATAGCACTTAAATACGGAAGTATTCCTATTGTTCGTGAAACTGGAGGATTAAAAGACACCATTATTCCGTATAACAAATATAATGGTAATGGTAATGGTTTTTCTTTTACAAATTATAGTAGCAATGAGTTGCTAGACACTATAAATAAAGCTCTAGATTTATATAATGACAAAGAATCCTGGGATAAATTAGTTCAAAGTGCCATGCTTTCAAACAATAGTTGGGAAAATTCAGCTAAAAACTATATGGATTTATATAGTGATATAAAAAAATAAGTTTTTAGTATTTAAATTATAAAATACTAGGTGGTGAATGTTGTGGTTATTGATAAAAAAATATTTAAAGTTGATTATATAAGAAAATTGCAAACGATGTTCGCAGAAGAGGCTGGAGACGCATCTACGCTACATCAATACTATGCTTTGGGATCATTAATTAAAGACTATTTTTCTAAACCCTGGATTGAAAGCAACAAACAATATGGCAATAACAAAGGGAAACAAGTTTACTATTTTTCAATGGAGTTCTTAATTGGTAAATTATTAATCAGTAATTTAGTTAATTTGGGTATAAAAAATATATGTGAAAAGGCCCTTAGTGAACTAGGAATAAGCTTGAAAGATATGGAAAATGTAGAAGTAGATGCAGGGCTTGGTAATGGTGGACTTGGAAGACTGGCAGCTTGTTTCTTAGATTCTATGGCATCCACCCAGATACCGGGTCATGGGTGCGGTATAAGGTATAAGTATGGACTATTTAAACAAAAGATAGAGGATGGTTATCAAGTGGAAGTACCTGATAATTGGCTAAAAAAAGATAATGTATGGGAAATAAGAAAGGAAAGTAAGGCTGTAGAAATAAGATTCGGAGGGAATGTGTATTTACTGGAACAGGATGGTGAAACGAAAGTTATCCATGAAAACTATGAATCTGTACGAGCGATACCATATGATACTCCAATAAAGGGATATGATAATAATACTGTTAATACCTTAAGGCTTTGGAGTGCAGAAACTATGCAAGAAGATTTTGATTTCTCTTCCTTTAGCCAAGGGAATTATGCAAAAGCTGGTGAGGAAAAATACTCAGCAGAGGCTATTTCACAAATTCTATATCCAGATGATAGCAATGAAAAAGGTAAATTACTAAGACTCAAGCAAGAATACTTTTTTGTAAGTGCAGGCCTTCAAAGTATCCTAAAAAGTTATAAAAAAATGCGGATTCCCTTAAAAGAATTTCACAAGCATGTAGCGGTTCAGATTAATGACACTCACCCAGCTGTAGCCGTGGCCGAACTAATGAGACTTTTAATGGATGAGGAAAATATTTCTTGGGACGATTCATGGGAAATTACAACAAAGACACTTGCATATACTAACCATACAATTATGTCAGAGGCTCTAGAGAAATGGCCTGTAGAAATGTTTAAAAAATTACTACCACGTTCCTATATGATTATAGAGGAAATAAATAGGCGCTTTTGCAATGAAGTTTATCATAGATACAATGGGGATTGGAATAAAGTAAATAAATTATCTATTATACATGATGGACACATCAGAATGGCATATCTTGCCATTGTGGGGAGTCACTCTGTTAATGGAGTTGCAAAACTTCACACAGAACTTCTAAAACACCAAGAATTAGTGGATTTTTATGAATTCTATCCGGAAAAATTTAATAACAAGACTAATGGAATAACTCATAGAAGGTGGCTATTAAATTCCAACGAAGAGCTAGCGAAGCTTGTAACAGAAACTATAGGTGGTAAATGGATAAAATCCCCAAATGAACTTATTAAATTAATGGATTATACAAAAGATGCTGCCTTTCAAGATAAAACATATGATATAAAAATAAATAATAAGATAAATTTTTCGAATTTCTTAACAACTAATTATGGTATTTCGGTAGATCCAAATTCCATATTTGATGTTCAGGTAAAGAGGCTACACGCATATAAAAGACAACTTTTAAATGTTTTCCATATAATGCATCTATATAATCAGCTTCGTGAGAACCCAAATTTAGATATAGTTCCAAGAACTTTTATTTTTGGTGCAAAGGCTTCTCCAAGTTATTATTTAGCAAAACAAACTATTAAACTTATAAATACACTAGCTAATAAAGTGAACAATGATCCTATAGCTAAAGATAAGATTAAAATAGTATTCCTTGAAAACTACGGGGTATCACTAGCCGAAAAAGTTATCCCTTGTTCTGATGTTAGTGAACAGATATCCACAGCATCTAAGGAAGCTTCAGGAACTGGTAATATGAAATTTATGATGAATGGGGCTATAACAGTAGCAACTTTAGATGGAGCTAATGTAGAAATATTTGAAGCGGTGGGTAAAGAAAATATTGTATTATTCGGACTAACCTCTGAAGAGGTAATAGAATATTATAAGAATAGAAATTATAGTGCAAATGATATATATAATAATGATGATAGATTAAAGAAAATAGTAAATCAAACTATAAATGGATTTTTAGAAACACCTAGAATGGAATTCATGATTATATATGATAGTTTACTAAGAAATAATGATGAGTTTTTCGTACTTAAGGATTTTGATGCTTATGTAAATGCCCAAAGTGAAATTGATAAATTATATAGACAAAAATCTACATGGCAACAAATGTCTATTACGAATATAGCTAATTCGGGTATGTTCTCAAGCGACAACACTATAAAGAGGTATGCTAAAGAAATTTGGACCACACCTTCTGTTAGTATTAAATTATAGACAAAGTATTAAACTAAATAGTGATTTAGCTAAAAAAGTATTGATTTAGTAATAGAAATGTTGTAATATTACTATAAAGAACCTAAACACGAACTTTAAAATGAAAGAAAAATTTAATATTCGTAAACTCATATATGCTTAGAAATATGGACTAAGCGTTTCTACCAAGTAACCGTGAAATACTTGACTATGGGTGGTTATAATAATTTAAGTGAAATAACTTTTAAATGGGTATTTTTGCTGTTAATTTATATTATAAACTCCCTATATATAGGGAGTTTTTTATTATGCAAAAATTAAAAACAAAGGAGAAAAATATGGAAACATTAAGAAATAAAATATTAACCGAGGGAACAGTAATAGGTAGCGAAATCTTAAAGGTAGATAGTTTTTTGAATCACCAAATTGATATAGACCTATTTAATGAAATCGGACAAGAGTTTAAGAAAAGATTTAAAAGAGACGATATCACAAAGATACTTACAGTTGAAGCATCAGGTATAGGGATAGCATGTATTGTGGCACAATACTTTGGTAACGTTCCTGTGGTATTTGCTAAAAAGCATGAAGCTACCAATTTGGTGGGTGACACCTATGAAGCTGATGTATTTTCATTTACAAAAAACAAGAATTATAAAATAAGAGTTAGTAAAAAATACATAGGACCAGAAGACAAGATTTTAATTATTGATGATTTTTTAGCAAATGGGAATGCGGCATTAGGACTTATAGAAACGGTGCGCCAGGCTGAGGCTTCCGTTGTTGGAGTGGGGATTGTAATTGAAAAGGCATTTCAAAATGGAAGAAGTCGTATAGAAAATGAGGGTATTAAAGTAGAATCGCTTGCAATAATAAAATCTATTCAAGATAATAAAATAGTTTTTAATGATTAGAAGAGGAAGTAATAATGAGGGGAAAATTGCATGGTAATTAAATACTATGGTGTCTTTTTATAAAATTTGTAAAGAGTGTTAATGATAAACAATAAATCGTCTCTATTTTTGAATAAATTGGATATTGGTAACGCTAATTATCATTTAATTAGACTAATTTAGTAGTTAAGGTTTAATTATGGTGCGTTTTAATATATAATAAGATTGGTAAGTAATTAAAATAAACTGTTAAAAAGATTTTTAACACAAAACCATGAGGCAAATAGTATTAAATATGCTTAAACAACATAATATAGATATGATAGTGGCAAAAGTATTGCTATTGTAAACCTTGAAGAAGATTAGTTCAGAGAAATTAAGAGTTTAGTAGCTCTCGATTAGATTATTTATTTATCTATCATAAAAACTACTATTAAAAATTAAAACAAGGCTTACATCCACTACTCTAAAAAGATACTGGTTTTACGCCTAAGTTTATAAATAATTAAAACCTAGTTTTAATAATAATTACGCTATAAAAGGAGAGTATGTATATGACAACGGATAATAAAGAAGAAGTATCAATGAATGATGTAATGGGTAATATTGAGGAATCTATGGTGAAAATTAACAATGGAGACATTGTACTTGGAACTGTAATTTCTGTAAATGAAGAAGAAGTTCATGTTAACATAGGTTATATGACAGATGGAGTTATAACAAAAGAGGAAATATCAAATGAAAAAGAAATAAATCCTATAGATGTTGTAAAGGTTGATGATGAAATTTTCGTTTACATAATGAAGGTTACTGATGGAGAAGGAAGCGTTCTTTTATCTAAAAAAAGAGCTGATAACATTAAAGTTTGGGATGAGTTTAAGGAAATATTAGATGAAAATAAAACTTTAGAGGTTACGGTTAGTGATATCGTTAAAGGTGGAGCTACAGCTTATATAAAAGGAGTTAGAGCATTTATACCTGCATCACAAATGTCAGATGCCTATATAGAAAATTTACAAGACTTTAAAGGCAAAACTCTAGAAGTAAAAATAATTGAATTAGATCTAGAAAAGAAAAATATAGTTCTATCTAGAAAAGTAATAGAAAAAGCTGAAAATGAAGTTAAAAAAGACACAGTTTGGAATGAACTTAAAAAGGGTGAAAAGAGAACAGGCGTTGTAACAAGACTTGCTAAATTTGGTGCTTTTGTAGATTTAGGTGGCATTGATGGTCTTATTCACGTTTCAGATTTATCTTGGAAAAGAGTTCAGGATCCATCAGAAATAGTATCTGTTGGGCAGGAAGTAGAAGTTAAAGTTTTAGATTTTGATAAAGAAAAGGGAAGAATATCTCTAGGATTTAAAGGAGAAGAAGGCAACCCTTGGAACAATATATCAAGCAAATATAAGCTTAATGATATAGTAGACGGAACTGTTGTAAAAATAATGGATTTCGGTGCTTTTGTGCAACTTGCTTCAGGAGTAGAAGGTTTAGTTCATATTTCAGAAATATCAGAAGACCGTATAACAAACATTTCTGATGTATTAAAGTCTGGAGATGTTGTAAAAGTTAAAATTGGTGATATAAATGAAAAAGATAGAAGAATAAGCTTAAGTATCAAAGAGGCAGCTGATAAAGGATTTGGCGATTTAGAAAAATTCAATCAAAATGAAGAAGGCATGACTTTAGGAGATCTATTTAAAGACAAATTCAAAGATTTCAAATTTTAATGTGTATTAGATAACAAAATAACTAATAATTATTTTGTAATTAAAGATATTATATGGAGGCGAGATTATTGTTAAAGTGTGAAATCTGTGGAAATCCAGCTGATAAACATCATATTGTTTATAAAAGTAATGGAGGCATAGAATTTCCACTTAACTTTAGATCCCTTTGTTCAAATCATCATAGAGGAAAGTTCGGACCTCATAAAAATAGAAGATTAGATTTAGAATATAAGCTCAATATGCAGAGAAAACTTGGGGATATTTTAATAAATGAATTTTATAATATTGAGGAATTGGTACCACTTCTTAATATAAATAAGGGTGTGATTATAAGACTTTTCAAGCAATATAAGTTAGGTGATAAAGGCTTTAGAAAAGTGGATATTATTTTTAGGCTTATGGGAAGTAAAAAATATGATGAGAAAATGCTTTTAGAAGTAGAATCTGAAAATTTTTAAATTTATCATGAAAAGTTAAAAGCTATAGGAGACAATATTGTCTCCTATAGCTTTTTTTTGTAAATAGTCACTAAGAACTTATAAATGCAAATATTTTACTTGAATATGATAAAAGACAATATAAATATTTCTCATAATAATTATAAAATTGGTAAGACTATATTGTATATGTTATTATACTTTGTTTTATAACATATTTAATTTAGTATGAAAGGCAGTGTTATTTTGAATAAAAGAGAAAACTCAGCTCATATTATTACTAGAGTAGTTAAGGACAATGGAGGAGAAATCACAGCTTATGAATTTGAAAATGGAGATATAGTTTCAAAAGAACAAGCTGTCATGTTAGCTAAGCAAGGAACAATAAGTGGAGTTTCTACCTCAACTTCAAAAAAAGGAGAAGAGTTTTTGAGAAGTTTACCTGATTCAAATAAGTCGAATAATTTAGACAGTTTACCAGTTATAGATGACAATGAAATCTATTAAGAAAAATGCTAATATGTACGTACAAAAAGAAACAGGGACAAATTAATTTGTCCCTGTTTCTTTTTGTACGTACATATTAGCATTTTTCTTAATAGATTTCATTGTCATCTATAAC
>JANZQE010000554.1:0-3666 GCA_038040705.1 Clostridium sp.
TCCCACGCCTGGTTATTTGTTTGATATTTTCTGTACATAGTATTATTATTTATTAGTTATTTGATAAAAGTTTATTCTGTTTTGAACGTCTTCACGAGATATCTCGCCGCTCATTTGTTTTAGTATGTCGCTTGACATATCTATCTGCTTACCGTTAGGTAGATTTAGTATAAATTGCATAGTTATTATTTGTTACATTATTATTATCAAATTTAGATCGTATTTAGATTGTAATCTACTGTAGTAAACTCTATCCATATATACCAAATGAAGTTGTGTCACTTACACCATTAGTTATTAAGTTGTATACTAAAACTGTCCAAGCGAACGCCGCTAGTGGCATTAAGAATCCATAAGCGAATACTTCCGCTACTACTTGAATTAATGGTTTTGATTTTACGTATTTAGTTACTGCAGGAACAAATCCTCTGAATTTAAAGTTTGACATAGTTATAATTTATTTAGTTATTTATTAGTTGAAGTATGAGAATCGAACTCACTTTTAGGAACTTCCCAAAAACCATTACTTCATTTGTATTCAGACCAAAGACCGAGGAATACTACTCCGCAAATTGATACAAGAGTTATATAACTTCTTGATCTCTCAACACAACTGGAACACTAGTTGAAGAAGTGTAAGAACCATACTTGATGAAACAGTTCATGTTTTCAAGTTTACCTTTCATGATTTCCCACACTTTATCATGATTATAAGTGAATGTTTTACCTGATTTGAAAAGTACATTTACTGTTGTGTTTTTACCGATTAAAGATTTTCTGATTACGAATCTTTTTGAATTTAATTTTGACATAGTTTATTTATTTAAGTTATTATTATTATTATTAGTTTGTTTGTTACAGTATTATTATCATTACTGTTACGTATTTTGTTTGTAATTATTTAAAGGTTATATAATTTTGTTTTAGTAATTTATTAATATCGATATTAGATGGATTATTTAATATTATAAGTTTATTATTAATGAAAGTTAATGAAATATAATTATTAGTTAATAAGTTATAAGTTTTTTTAATTTGATATTTGTTGATAGTTAAGTTGATAGTATATAGTTTTTATTGGTTACAGTATTATTATCATTAACGTCTCGTATTAAGTATGTAATATAGTTTAGTAGTAGAAGATGACAAGATGTCATACCACTATGTCAATCTGTCATTGATAGTAATATATAATACATATGCCATAATGTCATGACAATCAGTCATATAACAACGTGACAATGTGTCATACAATTAATTTTGTATATAAATTGGTGGAGGTTGTGGAGTGGACAGAGTATTGTGGTTGGATTTGGGCGAGTGATGAGGTTAATAGCATGAAAAACTAGGGAAAAAAGTCAGAAAAGGGGGGTCTAAGGGCCTAAAAGTCGTATATATGGACTGCGAAACCCCCATTTTGGGCGGGGTCGGTGAAATGAAAACGCGTTTTGCTTAGAAAAAAAGTAGGAGAGGATAGGGGGCAACACTATACCCCTATATTTATGACATTTTTTTTAAATAATGACAATAGCCTATAAGATAAGTATAGTAAGGGGCTTATGTCACAGTATTGTAAATCCACTACAAAACATGTGATGATATAAACTAAAGAATATTAATATAAAAACTGAATAATGTCTATATTACAAAGTTACCCTCTAGGTAATCCAACGGCGAAAGACTATGTCATAGGGACAAAAATTCCTCCGGCAGATACGGATGAAAAACCTACAACAAATAATTTTTCAGTTGCATCGATAGCATCTTTTGCAAACTCATATAGTTTAGGTTATACAGTTTACACAGCAGCATTGATCCAAACAGGTACATCAGCTCCAGTGGCTACGGTACTTCAAAACACTACAGGTGGAACATTCACATGGTCATACACTAATGCAGGTAGATATCAAATAGCAGTTTCAGGTATAACATTACCCGCTAACAAGGTAGCTCTATTTATGTCTCCTAGTACTGGAGACCAAGGTTTAGGTGGAGTAATAACTACCACTACTCAAATAAACTTAGAGCAGTTCAGCTCAGGTGGCGGTGGTTATACAGATGGTATGGCAGCTGGTACTTCAATAGAAATAAGAATATACTCATAAAAATATAACATGGCTAGAATAAGTGCGTATCCATTTGATACAACTGTTACTGACAATGACGCTTGGATAGGTACTGAGTCGCAGAATAGGCTAACAAAACAATTCACTGCATCGGCAGTATCTACGTACTTAAACATTAACGCTAAAGTAAGTGTTGGAGGACAAATGTCATTTAAGTGGTCAGACACTCAAAATGGTGGGGTTGGTACTATTTCTAAAACTGGTGGTGGTGGATCAGGTACAGCTTTTAATACGTTAACTGAGATAAGGTTTTCTGTTAAAGAATTAAACGGACAAAACGTGGTTGCGTTTCTTAACTACTTAGTAGGTACTGATATATTAATAGGTCAAGGTGATCAGATAAGTCAATTTGGGCATTACACGTTAGATGCATACACAGTAGATCCAGCTACTGGAAGCTACTATATAGCTACAATAACATACATCGGAGGAAACGGTGTTATAGCGCAAGAAGGTACTCAATACACTGTTATAGATTTTAAAATATCAGGTGGTGGTGATGTAAACTTAAAACAGAATTTTAACGCATCCAATCAATGGGTGATAAATAATACAACAGGCAAAGCAGAACCATCTGTAACTTTAATTGATAACGGTGGAGATGAAATATACGGAGCAGTTGAATATACAAACGCAACAACAATAACAGTTGACTTCAATAGTAACATAGCTGGGTCATCGATATTAAACTAAACAAATAAAAATAAACTATGGCAATTAATTACTATGCTAATATTGGAATGATAGGTTCTGATATTGAACTTAACTACAACGAACTATTACTACCAGTAGTAGACAATGAAACCTCTGCTCCTGCAACAGGAAACGAGGTAAAGGGTCAAATGTATATGAACACCACGAACAATACCATGTTCTTCTACAATGGAACTGTATGGGTAGAGATGGATGGTTCAGGTTCTGGAGTTGAGAAAATACAGGCAACCAATGGTACTTTTGTAGAATTTAATAGTGGAACAAATTTAGTAGATGCTTCGGGCAATGTTGATTTTGGAACATTTGATTTAGTCGAAAATGGCGGTACACCAAGTGCTACTACATTTTATAGAGGTGATGGACAATGGGCAACGCCCGGAGGAGCTTATACTTCATGGGAGATATTAACAGGTAGTGGAGCTGCAGCTTCAGCAGATGTAGTTGATGATGCCACAGTAACATTTACAAGCGGCAATAGTACTATCGTAACAAGCAACTCTGGAACTAGTATTAGTTTCAATTTAGCAGACACCGCTGTAACCGTGGGTTCTTATACAAATGCATCGTTAACAGTAGACGCACAAGGTCGTTTAACAGCTGCTTCTTCTGGAACTGCACCGGTTACAAATGTAACAGCAGGTGCTGGTCTTGTAGAAACTGGAGCTGCAACAACACCTACAATAAGCGTAGATTACGCAGGCGCAGGAAATATTATTGACGCTGCTGCTGATGGTACTACTATAGTTGGTGCAGATAAAATATTATACGAAGACGCTACAGATACAACAGTAAAAGAAATTGCTGTATCTAGTTTAATAGCTTTAGC
>JANZQE010000555.1:0-9616 GCA_038040705.1 Clostridium sp.
AAATCTGAGCTATAACCAAATATACCACCTATACTAATTGTTACTGGATAAAACTCATTATTCCAAATATAATTAAGGCCAAGTTTCTCGATAGAATTTCGAAGGAGCTCTGAAAGATCTGAAACATCCTTAAATTCTGTATTTTTAATAAAGCATACAAATTCTTCCCCACCAAATCTTCCAAGTATTCCAGATCTGTTTCCAAAAACGTTATTTAAACAGTAAGCGATTTTCTTAAGACAAGTATCACCTTCAGGGTGTCCATGATAATCATTATAACGTTTAAAATAATCAATATCAATCATTAAAAGTGCTGAACTTATGGGCTTTATTGCGCTCTCCCGCCACACATTAGAAAGATAACTATTAACCCCTCTCCTGTTTGGTATATTAGTAAGTTCATCAGAAATTACCTCTACACTTAGATTTCTATTTGTTCTTTCCATTGTATTAAGTAGTGCGTTTTTATTCCAAATATCCGTCTCCAATTGCTTATTTAATTTGGTGATTTTTTGGACTTCCTCGCCGCTAAAGTGTTTGCTTAGCTCAATTTTTATTATTTCAAGCTTATCAGAGATTACGGTAGTTCCTATTTCCTGTTCCATTAAATGATATTTTTTATAAAACATAAGTGATAATTTAAAATCTTCTTTTCTCTCATAAAATTCAGTTATAATTTTATAAATCTTACTTAACTTCTTTCTTGCGCTTATTTGTTCACCATATTTAATAGCCTTATGGAGATGCTCTAAAAATATATCTTCGTTTTCAAGCGCTTCAAGTTGGGCGAGGTTTATAAGCACATCTATTGTAAAATATTTATTTCCTATGCCCTCTAACCTAGTAAGAGCATTATTATAGCATTCCCTCGCCTTATTATATTCTTTCTGGAGAAAATAAACTTTTCCCATGCTATTTTCAACCTCTGAAAGAGCAGTTATAGCATCATGAACAATTAAAATATCATAACTTTTTTTATAATATTCAAAGCTAGAGGAATAATTTTTATTTATAAAATATATCTCGCCTATATTTCCTAATATAACTGCTGTATTACTGATATAGTTATATTTTTCGCATAATACTAGGGCTTTATTATAATAAATTAATGATTCAGAAGGATTGCCAACTTCTTTATAAACCTCACCTATATTGTTAAGGATTTTACTTAGTGTAAGATATTCTTCTGTTTCTTCTAGAAGATGTAATGCTTTTAAAAAATTCTCCAGTGCTCGCTCATACATGGCATTATAAAAACGCACAATTCCTATGAGGTTTAAAGTGTCAGCTAAATCTAAAGGGTTATCATACATCTTAAATATCTTAAAGGCATCTAAAGCATAATTAAAACAGTCACTTATCTTTGTCATTGACCTACAAGCTAATGCCATGGCAAAGAGTGCATAAGCCTCTTCTAACCTTAACTTATTCTTCTTTGCGGTATTATAAGCTTCCAAACTCATATCAAAAGCAAGGCTTGGTTGCTTAAACGATATTTCTTTTGACTCTTTAATTTTATTCATTAACATTTCTGAAATATCCATTACAAGTATCTCCTACTTTTGTATAATTATTGTCTTGTATTTATATATTTATAATTCTACATAATATATCTTTTTCCTTTTTATTTTACAACAAATAGTTGCTAAGAAAAAAAATCGTTACACTTTACTAGCAAAAGAATATATTGAATTATAATAATTAAAGGAAGAAGGCCCTATATGAATAACATAGATTATCCAGAAATTAAAGGAATGTTTGAAGGATGCATAGGTCAGCATGGGTTAAGTGAGGAAAAAGATGAACTTTTGGATATTACTGCAGCACTTCTAATAAAAACTCATAAGGACAATTCAATTTTACCCATTATAGTAGATACTATTTTTTTTAGAAACAGAGAAGGTCTTTTCAACCATGATTTAATCTGGACTTTTTTCGAAGCACGAGATCCATATAGCTTAATGTTAATCGCAAACTATTTACAGTCAGATGACACGCGTGATATTAAATTAGCATATAAACTTTTAGACTTTGTACCTTCAATAGATATGAGAAATGGAAGAGGAGATAGTAAAAATCAATATACGACCTTATTCTACTGGCTTAAAGAGAATTATCGTTTTCTATATTTTACTGGGGAAAGTTTTCAAAGAACCAGTAACCCTATACCGTATAAAATAGATTTACATGCAAAATATGCTAGGGGGCTCGTAAATGATTATAATTTTTAACAATTCATTTAAAGCTTATGATTATATAAATGAATACAAACCAAGTAATATTGAAAGAGAAATTATTACTAAGATGGACATAAGTAAAGAAAGATATGAGTATAATTCATTAGAACAATTGCAGTTTGAGTTAACATTAAGAAAAAATATTGTTATTGCATCAGTAAATCTTAATAAAAGTGATATATCATTTAAAGTTTTCCGTAAATCAATATGTAATAAGGAGTATTGGGAACGAACTGAGGAAGGTGGATTTTTACTTAAAAAAGGAATAAAACCCAGTGTAGCTATTAAAGATATTATTTTAAATAGCTCTAAATATGGTACTGAATGTGCTACCGCAATGATAATAGTTTATTATCAGGCGTTACTTAATACTTTCCCTGAGAAGCTTTATAATGAATCATTTACCAAAATACATTTAATGAATTGGCATTATATAGACAATTTGCTTTATGAAGCAGGTTATATAGAAAAACAAAGTGATTACTTACCTGGGGATAGAAGATATGTTTATAATCCTGATGTAAATCCAGTAACTCCTGAGTGGCAAGGAGAAAACATTATAGACCTTGGTGGTGAACGTTATTATGGGCATGGCATAGGCATTGGGAGTACTTATGAAATAATTAGTGAATTAAATAAACGGAGGAAAGATAATGCCACCGTGTCCGCTTATTTATTAGATTCAGCCGCACGTCTCAATTTTAAAAATTTATTCAATATATACTATAAATTTATTTCATAGCCAAAAAATTCGTTAAAATACAGATGAGAAAATCCAGTGCTAATTAGCACTGGATTTTAATTATTTTTTAAATAAAAACGATGCATAATATTATCGTGTATTTGAATTTATTATATCAATGTACTCATCTGTTTCAAGTTGTCTTATGAATTCGTATTCTTTTACATACATAAACCTGATTTTTGATTCCTCTTTAGGTAGATTTTGATATTCTAATTTATTAGTAAATGTTTCGATTAAATCAGCCTCCATTAGCCTATCATCATCCATATTGATTCTGAGTTTATATGTATTTAAAGCATTTTTACTAAAGCATTCAAGATGCACCGTTTGCATTATCATATTTTCACATTTCGAGCACTTTATAAACAATTGTTCTCCAATCTTTTTAATTGTTACCTTATTGTTATCACACTCTTTACATACGATAGTTCTATTCATATTATAAACACCTCGTCTACTTATATGTAATAAATCAAAAAAATATGATGAGAAAATAACGCATATAATATAAGCCACCCTTGTCTTTTTAGACATGGGTAGCTTTTTAAGTTTATAATACAATATCGTTTGAATCATTAATATAATCTGAAAGAACTTGATTAAGATTTAGAACATTACTCATTTCAAAGTAACCAGATTTTTTGTGAATAAAGTTTACTGCTTTAACTGCTCCCATGGCGAATACTTTTCTTGAAAAGGATTCATGTGAAATTTCAATTTTGTCATCTTCACCAACTATTAAAACTTCATGTTTACCAATTACGCCACCTACCCTAAGTGAAGTTATCGGGGTTTTTTTAAAATCTATACTATCATTCCCTAAGGCCTTTTCAATCTCTTTGCCTAGCTTTATTGCAGTTCCAGATGGTGAATCTTTTTTATGTTTATGATGTGTTTCAATAATTTGAAAATCATAATTATTTAAAATACTCGCTGCAATATTAGCCAAAAGCATCATAGTATTTACGCCTACTGTAATGTTTGGAGCGAATACTATACCATTATGATATTTTTGTGAAAGTGTATGGAGCTCTTTGATGTTGTCTTCACTAAAACCAGTGGTGCCAATTACCATATTGACTTTCATCTTAGAAAAAACTTTCGCACATTTCATAGTTGCCTCATAGTTTGAAAAATCAATAACAACATCAGGCTTTAACGTAAATATAACTTCCTCCAGGTCATCTACAGAGTATATTTTTATACCTAGGGTACTTTTGCTCAGTAAAGTACCGAGGTCCATACCAATTTTGCTACTTAAAGGACTACAAATTGCACCTACAAGTTTAATGTTTTGTTGTTCAAGTAATACATTGGCTATTTGTTGACCTGTTCGTCCAATTCCGAGTAAACATACCTTGATCATTAATATTCCCTCCTTATTACGCTCACTATAATAAAATGTAATATAATAACACAATTATAATATATAGGATGACTTAATGCAAGGCGATTTAAATCTATCCAAACTCAATTGTTTCATATCAACGATATCACATTTTCCATTAACTACAAGCTCAGACATTATCTTTCCTACAATGGGCGAAAGACTAACTCCATCTCCGCCAAGGCCTGTTGCAACATAAAATCCAGATACTTTAGTACTGCTTAATATGGGCAGGTTATCAGATGCAGTTGGACGCAGACCGGCAAAAGTCCTAATAACAGAAATATTGTTAAAAAACGGAAAGAATTCTACAGCATTTTTAAGGATTTCTCTTACTGTAGAGAAGGTAGTATTAGTATTATATGAAGCATTTTCACGACAACCACCTATAATTAAATTACCTGTAGGCGCTTGGCTTAAAGTTAAGCCTATATTGAGTTTAGATACAATACTATCTTGGTCTAGAAGCTCAGGCTGATGTTTAGCCACAATAAATTTTGCATCCATAATTTGATGATGAATTATAAAGGGTATTTGCTCAGTTATTATTATTTGACCTCTTACCGGTAGGACAGGGATTTCTATTTCTAGCATTTTGCCTATTATATCAGCGCGGTATCCAGCTGCATTAATAACAAGTGGTGTAAATATTTCATGATCATTCGTAATAACCTGTGTGATTTTTCCATTCTGCGTAGTTAACTTTATTACTTTATTATGGGGTAAAAATTTTGACCCAAGTTTTTGCGCGGCTTTTGTATATCCTAAAGTAAGTTTAAAAGGATATACGCTGCAGTCCTCTTTATTATAGGCACAGGCAATAACGTTTTTAGCAAGTCCTGGCTGATTATTATGTGTATCCTTATAATCAAGCATAGATATATTAAGGCCCTGCTCATTTTGCTTTTCTACGAAGCTCTTTATTACAGGGATATATTTCTCTTCATTTATTAAAATCATTCCCCCCACATTACGATAGCCAATATCATATTCCAATTCTTTAGGAAGATTTTTATAAAGCTCAGCACTTTCTGTTACCATTTTCAGCATGATTCCAGATTTTTTTGATTGTAGAATTATTCCTTCATCGCAAGAACCGGAAGCACCTGCGTTTAAGTTTTTCTCTTCAACTAGCACCGGCTTCATCCCTGATTTTGATAGATAGTACATAATGGCAGTACCAATAACTCCGCCACCTATGACAACGGCATCAGCATAAAGCCTACTCATTTGTGGTTTCGCCAATATATTCTTGTATTTTTACCGGTCGTGCAGGAGGGCGGCTATGGGGAGGAGTAGAGGTTTTAGGGTCATAACCTTTTGCAGCTAGTAGCTTTATAATAAGAGTGCTACATATACGACCTTGGCATAAGCCCATCCCAGCTCTAGTTAGCTTTTTAATCTCATCTAAAGTAATTGAACCACTACTGATAGCCTCTTCTATTTCATGTAATGAAATTTCTTCGCATCTGCATATAATAAAATCATCCTGCATTTTAACACTTCCTTAACACTTTAATATTTCTAACTTCCACTCCGAATTCTCTTGGAATTTCAATTTCTATAACATAGGTTTTATTATAGCTAGGGGTTATTTTAACTTGATGTATTTTTCCCAGTGTAATCACTTCACCTAACCGATTTAAACACTGAACTTCTGACCCTTCTATCGGAATAGGGAAAAACTCATAGGGAATTTTAACTAAGGCAGTTTTAGGAGTAAAGTTCATATCTATAACAAATATTGCAAGTCCTGGGCAGTGCGAAATGCATAGGCCGCAACCTTTGCATTTTAGAGAATCAAGAATAGGTTTATTACTAATAGACTCTCCGATAGTGATGGCACCGAAAGGACAAGATTTTTCACATGGATTACAGGGGATACACTCAAAACATTCGATCACTGCTTTCACTATTTATCCCTCCCTTTGGATCTTAATTGTTTTAATCCACTTCGAATATCATTGTGTATCTTTTTTGCTTCTTGCGTGTCCGTGCAGTATCCAAGGTCCGCTGCACAGCAAAGACCTGCTAGGCGACCTTCCTCCATAGCGATACTGGCTTCTTCTATTCCAATCATATCTCCAGCTGCATAAATATTTTTAATAGATGTTTCCATATTTTCATTTACTATAGGTATATACCCACCTAAGGTGGAATTGTAATCTAGAGCGCAGTCTATCATCCTTACCAGTTCGGTAGAAGGGGCTAAACCTACTGCAAGGCATAGGGTGTCTGCATCAAGTTGTATTTCTGTAGACGGAATTTTGTTGAAATTTTCATCTACCTTTATTAACTCGATTTTTTCAAGATGATCATTACCTAGCGCCCTGTTTATCGTATATCCTAGCATAAATGGAATTCCGCATCGTCTAAGTTTTGCAGCGTGAACACTGTAGCCGGTTATTTCTTTTGAAGCTTCAATAATAGCTTTTACGTGAACGCCGGCTTGAAGTAAATGATAACTTACAATGAGACCTACATTTCCGGAGCCTATCATATATATTTCACTACCAGGAATCACTCTGTGAATATTTACCATGGTTTGTGCGGCGCCAGCACCCATGACACCAGGAAGCGTCCAGCCTGGAAATGCTAGGGGCTTTTCAGTGGCACCACAGCACAAGATAATCTTCTTTGGATTTATTTCTTGGTAAACTCCATTCCTTATAACCGCCAAAGTATTATGTTCATCTATACCGATAACCCTTGTATTTAGCATTATTGAAACGTTGTTACCTTTTGCTAGAGTTAAGAGCTTTTCACCAATTTCATAACCTCTAAAGCCTGCCATTTGATCTTTTGATCCGAAAAATTTATGAATCTGTTTGAAGAGTTGGCCTCCAGGTGATGCATTTTCATCAATAATAAGAGTTTTAACACCATGTTTTGAAGCTTCAATAGAAGCAGAGAGACCAGCAGGGCCTGCGCCTATGATAACAAGATCAAAATTATTCATGCAATCCCTCCCATGTACCGTTTCCTACCTGGGTTTTTATTTGCATCCCATCGATGACATAAGTGACACATGTTCGTATATTGGGGATACCATCTACAATCATTAAGCAGTCATTACATCTTCCTATAGCGCAGAAAAGCCCTCGAGGCTCATGGCGTTTTCTTGTATACCTGCATACCTTTATACCATTCGCTAAAAGTGCTGAGGCAATAGTATCACTTTCTAAGGCTACTAGTTTTTTATCATCAACATAAATGGTTATTTTTTTATGATTTTTCAATTTTCCTAATATGGGATGGTTTATGACTCTCACTAATTATCACCTCTTTTATATGTTCACTAATCTTTACTATATCCTATGGGAATAAATGCTAAATGTGTACTTTGTTAATTGTTTTTTTAGAATATAGTTAACAAAAGAACCGATGCAATTAAATAAAAATTGCTTGACTATCTAATAAAAAAACAGTAAAATAAAAATTGTAAATGTAATAAACAGACTAATGACTAAAATATTATAAGTTAATTCATTTTAAACAGTACAAAATCAGTTTTAAAATATTTTCAAACTACATAAACAAGCAATCACAAGGTTAGATTATAACATATGAAAATAAATCCAAAAATGGTGTATCAGCTCAAAGTGAATACTTAAAAACAAAAAAATCATTTGCATTTATTTTATAAAAAACTTACTACAATTTAGCATGGTAAACATTTATATATATGTATATAATAATATATAAATTTAAGATAATTTATTGCGAGGGGTAGAATCAAATGTTATAATATAGAAAATATGTTGTAATTTCTGATAGATTTATGTTTCATTATTAAAAAGTTCAGATAAAATAAGGGGGATAAAAAATGAAGAAAAATGTTAAAGTGTTAATTGCAGTTGTAATGGTTATGGGGTTATTTACAGGATGTGCAAATAATTCTGCAGAAAAAACACCTGGTGCAGAATCAGAAAAAAAAGCAGAACAAGTTTTTGTTAATCTAGGAACAGGCGGAACCGCTGGTACATATTTTCCATTGGGGGGTGCTTTTGCAGAAATATGGAACCAATCTATTGATGGTATCAATGCAACAGCTCAAAGTACAGGGGCTTCTGTAGCTAATATTAACTTATTAAAAGATAAAAAAATTGAAGTGGCCATCGTACAAAATGATGTTGCTTGGTATACAGAAACTGGTGCGGAAATGTTTAAAGAAGGTAAGTATGAAGATATAAGAGGATTAGTTACACTATATTCTGAACCTCTTCAAATTATTACCACAGATCCAAGCATCAAAACCATTATGGACTTAAAAGGTAAGCGTATTGCCGTTGGAGCCATTGGTAGTGGTGTTGAAGCCAATGCTAGACAAATTATTGCAGCTGCTGGACTCGATTTTGAAAAGGACATTGATGCGAAATTCCTTTCATTCTCCGAAGCATCGGCGGGATTAAAAGATAAACAAGTAGATGTTGCCTTCCTTACAGCAGGGATACCTACGGCAGCTCTTCAAGATCTTGGCGCACAAAATGATATAACTGTAATACCAGTAGAAGGTGCCGTTGCAGAAAAATTAATGGCAGAGTATAAATTCTTCACGGAATTCACAATCCCTGCCAATACTTATAATGGACAAACTGAGGATGTTAAAACATTGACCGTTAAAGCGATGTTAGTTGTAAACGCAGATTTGGACGAAGATATAGCTTATCAAATGGTAAAAGTTATATATGATAACCAAGATAGAATAATAGCAGCACATAACGTAGGTAAAAGTATTACAAAAGAGACAGCTTTAGATGGAATGTCTGTTACAGTGCACCCAGGAGCTGAAAGGTACTTTAAAGAAGAAGGAATCGCAAAATAAGGAGATTGAAATTCAATGACCGACTTTAATGGTAAGGGCACCCTTAGGAAGAAAATATTTATTGTATTCTTTGTACTTATGGTGTTATTATCAATAAAAATTGTGACCCATGGAAAAGTACTGATTGTGGAAGATCTAGATGGGCAGGCTAAAAATGAATTTTTTCTGCCAGATAAAACATTTACTTTGGGGTATATTCATTCTGTGGAATTAACACCAGCAGAAGAATTGTTTAGAGTAGGACAAGACAATACACTCATGCTTTATGAAACCATCTATGAATCCTATGGGGTAGGCCTGCCCTTCTTAAAGGAAGAAGGGGAGCTTGATATAAAGGATGGAAAGTTTATATTAAAAACACAAAGGCCTATGGATTCAATTAAACTAAGAGTATCACCAATTCCAAAGCACTGGCTAAGTAT
>JANZQE010000556.1:0-5186 GCA_038040705.1 Clostridium sp.
AATGAGATGTGGGCAGCATCATTATCTATTTGCTCACCTTAGGCTACATATTTTATATCGAAATCCGCATCAAAAGGTCTAGATCAATCATGGTGAGAATTTTTATATTAACTTGAATGTCCTAAAACATTTATTTTTGGAGAGAACTCGTTGCCTGATCCTGATATGCAGGTGCTCTCTGATTATGGTATTAAGATTGAAATTGTAGAGAAAGCTGGTCACTCTATGGCTTGGGAGAATCCAAAAGGATTAGCAAAAGCAATTATAAATAGCATATAAGTAGGGGTATACAATGGTTATGAAGAAGGGGTTATGTATATAAAAAATTAAATATAAGAACTCATTTACAAATAAGTTCTTATGTTTGAATAACAGTTAAATTAATAAATTATTTATTCAACTAGGGAATTAAATTCGTCCTTTATCTCAGAAAATGACACTCCATTTTCTGAACAGTAGGTTCTGATGACTTGATTTGTTGGTGGCACAGGTCCGCTTAATATCTCTTCAATTTGTTCCTTGGATATGCCTGCATTAAGTACCTGTTGGAAGGTTGTAGACCCCTTTACCAAGTTATCTTCCTCATTGTTCACAGCATTGTTAGATTCATTATTGTTTTCTAATAGCGGAGGTGAATTTTCTGTAATATCAACTAAATTAACCTGATGACTTTTAAAATATGTCTTTTGTACCTCATCCAGTTTATCTAATTCTAATAGTATTTTAACTGCGCCATTAGGTAAGTATGAATCTTCCAATGTCACAGGTAGATTTTTGTACAGAGCTACAAAAATCTGTACTGATTCATTGCCAATTTCAACTTCTAGATTTTCAAATAATCCCTCTAAATCTTTGGTCTGAATATCTGTAGGAACTGTATCTTTTGGAATATTAAAGGCATCAAAGAGAACTGGCACATCTATTTCAAAAAGCTCCCCCACCTCTGCAAAAGTATAAGAACCTCTTATATCTTCTGGATTATATTCACCAGCATTGTCCCCAATTTGAATTTTTGCAGGTATCTTTGTGGAAGTTGTCGTCCATATATCTAACCCTATTGTAATCAGTATACCACCGAAAAAAGCAGTTAAAATAATAATAGCTAGTTTATTCGTTTTGATATTCATTGCTGCTCCTCCTTTGATTGTATTTTAACTGTTGGTTGGTTTATTTTTGCTAAATTTACTGTGTTAGGCATCGGACAACTACTCTCAGAAGTACATTCCATACAACTAATACATTGGTGATCGGTAATGGCATCCTCTCCTGAAATAGTGATATTCATAGGACAAATTTTGTCACAGGCTTTGCAGTTAATGCAGCTGCTTTGGGTGCGGTGTATTTTGAATATTCTAAATTTATTTGTTAATCCTAGCAATGCCCCATAAGGACAAGCATATTTACACCATGGTCTCTCAACAAAAAGTGATAATATTATTGTAACGCCTAAAACAATAAGTGCTTTTGGTGCTACCTCATTTGACCAAAAATTAAATAGGGCATAATAAGGATCAATATCTGTAAACATTAAATAACCTGACTTGGAAGTCACTATAACCACAGCTATAAGTATCAGATATCTAAAATATTTCATATAGCGGTCAATACCTTTAGGAACAAACTTGTTATATCTATTCTTAAAAATCCTCTTGCCTATTTTACCAATCCACTCTTGGAAGGAACCTAGTGGACATATCCACCCACAAAATACTGGTCCAAAAAAAATAGCTAATATAAATATAATTCCCATGAGTACAACGGATGACATATGAATCTTCTGGATAAACGTTCCCAATGTGGCTAAGTTATAAAGTGTGACCACCCCACCAAAAGGACATAATGCATGAAGAGAGGCTTCGGATAAAAAACTGATGCCTCCTCCTGCTTCTGCAAGTGTTTTGTTAATTGCTATGGCTCCAATAAGAACAAAAAAGAATATTTGTACTATGGACCTACTCTTAATTCTTTTAGATTTTAACATTTTTATTCCCTCCTATTTTTCAAAATAAGGGACTGTCAATATTGGCAGCCTCTTATTAAGTTATTTAGTTGTTATGAACTTAGTATAATTAAAAAATGTGATGAAAGTATGTTAGAAATGTCATAAAAATCAAAAATATATTGACTGTTATCCATATAGAATCAATTACATTTTCTTGATGCTATAGTTGATGAATTTCTTGAATATAAATTTATCAGTACGCCAGAACAAAATGTTGATATCAGATGCATCATGATTTTGAAGATATAGAGACAAAGGTTAATGCACCGAAAATTTTAGAGGATGTCCTCCGAAGGAAAAGGAAGAAATGTATGATAGGCACGGGTGCAATGAGTGATCCATATATTCACTTGGAAGAAAAACTAGGGACACTAGAAAGTGCATTGAACTTATTCATTCACATGGATTTGGGCTGTCCATACTGACCAAGTCTTCAAGAATTTTAAGGGATTTAGATTTACTCAAAACAATTAAAGAGAAGACAAAGTGTGTTGTTCAGATGACCATTACTACCTATGATGAGGATTTGTGTAAAATTATAGAACCCAATGTCAGCACTACAAGAGAACGGTTTGAGGTGTTAAAGATAATGCGTGATAACGGGATTCCTACGGTAGTTTGGTTGAGCCCTATTTTACCATTTATTAAAGATACAGAGGAAAATATTAGGGGAATATTGGATTATTGTATAGAAGCGAAAGTACATGGCATTATTTGTTTTGGCATGGGATTAACTTTAAGAGAAGGAAATATAGAAAGTGATGGCAAGAACAGATATTTTCTGATAGCAAAAGAAGAAACAAGTATAAATGCTCCTATAACTTTATAAAAATGGTATTTAATGATATACTTTTACAAAGAGAAAGATAAGTTAATTAAAGTATGATTATGAATTTATAGGATGAGATTTATTATTTATAGAAATTCAAATATATGTAGATATAGTGTACAGAAAATAAGCAAAAATGATGGAGGAACAGATATGAAACTAGAATTATTAAGGGCTAATAGCGAAATGAAAGAACAATATTATGATTTCATTAATGATTGGCAAAATATCATTGATGTTATCTATGGCTTTACCAATAGCGAAGGGATTTGGAATTAATAAGATTCTGATTACTTGTGATAAAAATAATGTAGGTTCAGCTAAAACTATGATTAATAATGGTGGGGTTCTAGAAAATGAAGTTCTTGATGACACAGAAATAACTCAAAGATACTGGATAGAGGCTTAATTTAATAAGTCCACACAAACTGTTAATTGGAGTTTTAGGGAGGTGAAAATTATGTTAGATAGTACAGGCTTTGATCTATGGGCCAATGGTTATGATAAGAGTGTAAATCTAAGTGAGAAAAATGATGAGTACCCATTTGCAGGGTATAACTATCTGTTGAATTATGTTTATAACCAAGTAAGGATAAAAGATGATGCAACTGTTTTAGATATTGGATTTGGAACTGGGATTTTGACAACTCAGCTATATAATAATGGATATAGTATTACTGGCATTGATTTCTCAAGTAATATGATAGATATCGCAAAGCAAAAAATGCCTCAAGCAACATTGATAAATCAAGATTTCTCCAAGGGTTTACCAGATGGAATTAAAAATCATCGTTTTGACTTCATAATTAGCACATATGCAATTCATCATTTGACAGACAAAGAAAAAATCAATTTTATAAAGTCACTTTTCCCATTGCTGAATAAAACAGGAATGATACTTTTAGGTGATGTTTCTTTTGAAACAAGAAATAAATTAGAAAAATGTAAAGCCAAATACAATGAGTATTGGGATAATGATGAAGTTTATTTTATTGCAGAAGAAATTAAAAGCGATTTAAATAATGAATATTTATGTGAGTATATAAAAATTTCTCATTGTGCAGGAGTATTAACTATTGTTAATAATAATTTTGTTTAAGAATATACTCTTCAAGTAAACTAATATAGGATATGCCACTTCTAAGCGTATTGTTGCTTGTGTTGCATTAGCAATTTCTAAAACTAATGAAAATTGGAGGAGAGGTGTTGTATGGAAATAACGATAGTAAAAGGAAGCATGGATTACATAAATGATTGTGAAAATGCTTTATTAAATTCTGAACTAGGAATAAGATATTTTACGAAAAAAGGTAGTGCTAGAAAGACATTAGAGGATGGAATAAATATTGTATAAAAGGGGATATAAAATGTTAGAAAAAGTATTGAATCGAGCTATTTGTTTAAAACAGTATATCACTGAAAAGGAGTATAAAGAAATAAATCAACTTGAGGATATTTGTAGCTTACAGGATAAAACTAATCTAAAGCTAGAAATAGACTATAAGCTAAATATGAGTAGGTGCTCTGAAATAGGGTTAACAAATATCAATGAGTTTCTATATTATATTGATGGTGTTTTGGTATCCTACCTTGGCATTTCAAGCTTTGGGGGTAATGATGGCGAAATTAATGGTATGACTCATCCAGACTTTCGAAGAAAAGGGTTATTTACAAAGCTTTTTGAACTTGCAATAGGGGAGTGCCAGAAGAGAAACTTTAATAAGATATTTCTATTATCAGATGGTAAATCAATATTGGGAATTGAGTTTATAAAGACTGCGTGCGCTAACTATGATTTTTCAGAGTATAGAATGAAGCTAATTAACAAAACTACTTTAGAAAATATAAATTCCATCAGATTAAGAAAAGCCAACAAGCTAGACAGAAAAGAAATAGCGAGACAAAATGCAATATTTCTTTATGGTTCTGAGGGGTATGAAGATTTCCCAGAGGAAGAGGAAGTCATAAATGAGATAACATATATGGTTGAATTAGAAGAAGTGATTATAGGTAAAATTAAGATAGAATACGGCGAAAATTTAGCCTTTGTAGGTGGTTTTGGAATATTACCATATTTTAGAGGTAAAGGATATGGTAAAGCAGCTTTAATAGCAGCTTTAAGCTTGATTAATGAAGCAAACATAAATGATGTAGAATTGGATGTGGAATGTAAAAACAATGCTGCACTTAATTTATATAAATCTTGTGGGTTTCAAGAGAAGTCTGTAATGAATTATTATAAGTATAATATCTAAAGGTATTAATTATTATTTTCAGAGGAGTGATAATAATGTTTGAGAAAAAAGAATTTCCCATACTTGAGTTTGACTCTTGTAGGAGTGCATATATTGAACC
>JANZQE010000557.1:0-3774 GCA_038040705.1 Clostridium sp.
GTAACGAAAGCACGGGTTACGAAGTTAAAATAAATCCAAACAGAGATGACGCTGAAAGATTAGTTAAGTCTGAAGAAGGTTTTGGAAGCCCTAAGAAGAAATCAATAATGGAAAAATAAATAAATATGAGTTCACCATTTCAACAAAAATTCATGGCTAAAAAGCCATTTAAAGCATCTCAATCCTCTGACGCAGATTTTTATAAAGACATAGATCCTTACGAGGCCGAAGGCAATCGCATGGAAGCTGCTGAGCAAGAAAAGAAAAGTAAAGTTTTGCCTATTGACGATAAAACAAGCTATGACTACGATTATGACCAAAACCCTGAAACCACTGGATCACCAGCAAGAATGGGTGGTTACGAAGGTGGAGGAGTTCCTGCAAATGGAGGTTATGTATCTAATAAACAAGACTATCAGCGAATGTTTAATAAAATAGAAGCTGGAACTAAAGAGTTTATGACTGGTCAAAAAAATGAAAAAGACTACTACAGATCATTAAAAGAAAAAGCAGCCGCTGATAAGATGAACGTAGCTTCAAGCTCTAAGAGAGATGGGCCTTCTGAAGATTCTTGCGGCTCAAAAAGCACAGGACCTTGCCCTGAACCCGGAGATACAGAATCAAGCGCTTCAGAATCATCAAGTACAGGAAGCAGTGGAAGCGGTGGAAGCGGTGGAAGCGGTGGAGGGTCTTAAAAATAAAATAAATAACTATGGGACATAAAGGACATTACGGACAATACAGCGGAAACGCAAAATGGTCAAAAGTAACCTCATCTAACATGGGAGCTACTAAACGAGATGACGAAGCACATATGAAATATCTTAAAGAAGATGTTGATTATGATAATAAGCACGGGCATAGCGATGAAAGTATGACAGCTGACGAGAAACATATCTCAAAACTGGCAGGAGATTTAAAGTACGATGAAAAAAAACACGGTTCTCCTCTTGATTATAAGAAAATTATACACAAACAAAAACTTAAAGAACCTACTGTTCATGAGAGTGGAATGAGCACGGTAAAACCTTCAAGAATTCAAAGACCTAAACAAAAATAAAAACTAACTAAAAATAAATAAAATGGCTTACGGAACACCAGTGCACAACCAAAACAAAGGTTACGCATCACAGGAAAAAAAAGATTTAATGAGTGATAATCCTATAGTGAAAGACGCTAGCGGAGGAAGATCGTGGATGTCTAAGCATTCTCAATCTGGATTTGGCTCATCGCCACTCAACCAAAACGCTGCGGCAAGAGTTAAGGCTGACAATGAAAGAATTGCTAAGGGAATGGCGGCAAACGCAAAAAAAGCAGCAGAAAAGAAAGCAAAGGAAGACAAAGAAAGAAAAGAAAGAGGAACAAAAAGTAAAGCACGTCAAATACTTGATGCGGCTAAAAAAACTATGACAGATAAAACATCTAAAGTATAATAACAAAACAGAGAGGACTGTACAAACCTCAGCCAAAAACAAATAACACTAACACTAACACTAACACTAACAAAAAATGGCAAAATTTATTAAATTCAACACAACGGATGCAACAATCCCAACTGTGTTAATTCCAACTCAATACATAGTTGGAGTAGCAACTACTATTGCAGGAGCAGTATCAACTACAGTTATCACGCTAACAACAGGAGCTTGGACTATTACTTCCAATAATGCTTTAGCAGTATCTGCTGGAGGATCTGGAACTATTTCTGAAGCAATTTTCGCGGCAATAGCTGCTAACCCAGGGGGAATCGTATCTACGGTAGGATCACCGACTTTACTAGCACAAGCACCAGCTGCTCAGTCAGGAGCTCAAGGGCGTTTAGTTGTTACACAACAACAAACACAAGTTCTTTACACAGGAGCTGCTTACGCTTAATTTATGAAATCAAAAGGTTTAGGAGACAGCATAGAAAAGTTTACTAAAGCCACTGGTATCAAGAAGGTAGTAGAAAATGTATCAAAAGGTTTAAATATTCCCTGCGGCTGTCAAAGTCGCAAGGAAGCTTTAAACAAAATGCTTCCATACAGAAAATAACATGGCTTTTAAACTTACAAATCCACCTTACGAGGTAGACAATACACCTATATACAGAGTTAATATGGAAGACGGTGTTATGGGTAAAGCTAACAATAACGGTTCCATAGTTATAAATATAAACTTAGATCCAGAAGAAGTTGACGACGTTGTATCTCACGAAAAAATTCATTTAGAACAAATGGAAAGAGGTGACTTAGATTACGACAACGAAAATGTATACTGGAAAGGTAAAAAATATTCAAGGGCTGACATGGAAGAAGGGGCGAAGAACTTGCCTTGGGAAGCTGAAGCTTATAAAAGATCTTAAATGAAGACTTCTAAGACAGGTTATTTAAAAAACAGCCCTGACGTTAATAAGTCTCAAAACATTATACAGGGAGGCGATATAACAATGAAAGGAGTCGAGTTCAAAGTACTAGGCACTGACGATCGCGGATATACTAAAGTGATGTATCCAGGTTACGATTATAAATTTCCTGGTGCTAAATATGTTGTAGAAACACCTATAAAATGAAAAAAATTTGGGAATGGTTAAGCGGTAATGTTATCAAAGATGTTGGTGATGTAATCGATAAACTAACAACTACAGAAGAGGAGAAGCTTCAAATCAAGAAGGAGATACAAGTAATAGTTGAGAATGCCTCTGCGGAAGCAGAAGACCAAATAAGTAAACGCTGGGAATCTGATATGACATCTGATTCGTGGCTTAGTAAAAACACGCGTCCTATGGCGCTTATATTCTTATCGTTTATGGCCGTAGCCTTTATATGGGTTGATAGTCATCACGAAATATCTTTTACTGTAGAACAGGAGTGGATAGAATTATTAAAACAACTATTAACAACCGTATACGTAGCTTATTTTGGCTCACGTGGGTTTGAGAAATATAAATCAATAAGTAATAAATAAATAAAAAAATTATGGGACAATTTGGTAATCAACCTGATTTTATCACAAATGACATTCAAACAGTAACTCCTATTTTAGCAGCTAATTTAACCGCGGCTGATTCTTTAAACGGTTCTGTTATATACGTAGGAACTAGTGCTCCTGGTAACCTTCAAGTGATACCAGTAGGTGCTGTAGGGCCAAGTGTTATAACTGGTTTTATTTCACCTGGATTCACTGGGCATGGGGGAACCGGTTATGAAGATGCTAGATTTAATATTGATACAATAGGTGGTAGCGGTACTGGTTTAACTATTAACTTTACAGCTGTAGAGGGAGTTGTTCAAACAGTGGCCGTTAATACAGCTGGTACGGGTTACTTAAATGGAGATATAATTACTATAGATCCTCAAGGCGCGGATCCTGGCGTTGGTGCTACATTTAGAATAGAAGCAACAGTCGGACTACCAACAGCAGCTCAAGCTATTACCTTTACAAATGTTGTTCAAGGAGAATGGTTTCCAGTAGTTGTAGATTATGTTTTATCTGATGCAACAACTGTTACTAATTTAATAGCAGGTAAATAATTAATATACAAGTAATTATATTAAAATAAACAATTAAATTAAATTAAATGTCAAAGATTACGGAAGAGCAGTTAAAAACTGCAAACGAAAACCAAGAAAAACTAATTGGATTAGTGAATCAAATTGGTGTTATTGAAACTCAAAAACACGGTCTACTACATGATGTAGCTGAGGTAAATAAAAAAGTTGAAGAGTTTAAAGCTGAACTAGAAGAGCAATACGGCGCAGTGTCTATTGATCTTAAAACTGGTGAGTACACTGA
>JANZQE010000558.1:0-2864 GCA_038040705.1 Clostridium sp.
TATTTAGTCTTACGACTAAAATTCACTTTATTTACTAAAGTAATTAACTGGTTTAGCAAAATATTATTTTGCTATCTTTACCTATTTCTCTGTTTAATTTTCAAAGACCAATTTGTTTTGTCATCATGTGACGACTTCTACTATTATATCTGTTACTACATAAGTTGTCAACAATTTTTTTAATTTTTTAATTGTTGTTATCTTATGCTTATTTGTTTCATCGCAACTAAACTGATGCGACATAAAATATTATATCATGCATGGATATGATAGTTTTTAGTTTCTACCTTTATTTCGACAATTATATTTAATATTCTCTATAATACTCCTGTATATTAAGTTTTCTTTGTACTGACACACTAGGAATAGTGTGCCTTGTTTAAGTAATATTATGCAATATAACCATCGTAAGTCCTCTAACTTTATAATGCAACTTCGGCGAGAGGACTTACCACAATTACATTAAAAAGTTGGCAGATTATCTAAATTATCTTGTGTAGTGCTATTTGGTGAAGACTTTATAACATCATTCCCATTTCGATTTTTACCAACAACCACCGATTCTACTGTCCCACTCTTTGCTAAGGCTACAGCCTTACTCACATCTAATTCTTCCCCAGTACTAGTTAATACATTTGTAATATCCCCATCAGAATTCTTTCTTACTTTAACTATCTTCATAAAACACACCTCCTCGTTAATTTTATAAATTCGCACTCTTCTTATTATCTGCAATGTTACGTATTCTATTCACTTTAAAAATAATGAGTAGAGAACATAATATATTATGTTCTCTACTCATTATCAAATTTAACCTATGGGACTTTTAAATCCATTCCCCTGAACCTCAGCTATATCAATTATAGAAATAAATGCTTGTTGGTCTATAACTTTTATTACTCTTTTAATTCGTGGTAATTGGTTTAATGGAACAACACAATACAATACATTTTTTCTATGGTTAGTGTATGCACCCTCTCCATATAAAATAGTTAATCCTCTATTAAAATTATTCATTATCGCACTACTTACTTCTTCCTCTTTTTCTGATATGATTAAAAGCATTTTACGTCTGCTTAATCCATTAATAACCTTTTCCATAACAGCAGAGGTAATATACATGACAATCAACGTGAATAACCCAACTTTAAAATCAAATAATATAGATCCAACAACTACTACCATGAAATTTATTATAAAGCTCATCATACCTATTTCTATATCATATTCCTTTTTAGCATATATCGCTATGATATCCAAGCCCCCGGTAGATCCTTCATTAGAAAAAACAATTCCAAGACCTATACCTGAAAGTACTCCCCCGTATATACAATAAAGAAGCCTATAGGACTCTTCAACAGGAACAAGCACATCATTTAAAGGCGCTGTTAGAATCAAAAAAAGTGATAATGCAATGGTACCTAAAATTGTAAACACAGTAAACTTTTTATTTATCTTTACTATACTTAATATAAGTAGCGGAATATTAAGTATTAATATTGTAACTCCGAGCGGTATTTTAAAAATATATTGTACCATGAGTCCTATTCCTGTAATTCCCCCACTAAGAAGCATATTTGGGATTATAAATAGATTTACTGCAACAGCTATAATTAAACTTCCTAAAATAATAAGAACTGTTTTCTTAACTAAATCTTTAAAATTAGCGCTAAATTTATTTTTCATTTACTGTCTCCTTGCCTTTCTCTAGATTACAAAATAACTATTACTTATTTTGTACCACGTATTTTCCTATTTACTCTTATTATATATCATCTAACACTAGAATAACTCGAACTATTAGTTTTTATCATAATAATTAATTAAATCAAATAGTTGTTTATGAAAACTTAAGTATTTATGATAAACTTAAGCGAGGTGTTTTTATGAATAATATATTAAATGATTGGAACCAACTATTAATAGATGAGTGTAATAAAGATTATTATTTGAAATTGAAATATTTTTTAGAGAGAGAATATAAATGTTCACAAGTATATCCTGAAGTCCACGACATATTCAATGCGCTTAAATACACCGCATATAATGATGTAAAAGTTGTTATAATTGGACAAGATCCTTACCATGGTGCTAATCAATCTCACGGTTTATGTTTTTCTGTAAAGGAAGGGGTGTCTATTCCACCTTCATTATTAAATATATATAAGGAATTAGCCAGTGATTTAGGATGTTATATCCCTAATAACGGCTATTTAAAGAAGTGGTCCGATCAAAATGTTTTACTTTTAAACACGGTGCTTACCGTTAGATCCGGGGAAGCTAATTCTCATAAAAATAAAGGTTGGGAACATTTTACTAACAAAATAATCACTTTATTAAATGACAGGACAGATCCTATAGTTTTCATTTTATGGGGAAATAATGCTAAGTCTAAGCAATCTCTAATAACAAATCCTATTCACCACATAATAAAGTCTGTTCATCCAAGTCCCTTATCTGCATATAGAGGCTTTTTTGACAGCAAGCCTTTTTCTAACACTAATGCATTTTTAATATCAAAAGGAAGTGAGCCAATTGACTGGCAGATTGAAAATCTATAAATATATCATTATAAATAATTGTTTTATTTGCATATCTTTTTAAACATAAAAAAACGTCTTAGAATTATCTAAGACGTTTTTTGGTGGCTAGACCAGGAATCGAACCAGGGACACGAGGATTTTCAGTCCTCTGCTCTACCGACTGAGCTATCCAGCCAAACAACCTGGCGACAACCTACTCTCCCACAAGGTCACCCTTGCAGTACCATTGGCGCATTGAAGCTTAACCTACCTGTTCGGTATGGGAAGGGGTGTTACCTTCATGCCATAATCACCAGATGAGAATATAAATATTCTCTCAAA
>JANZQE010000559.1:0-17570 GCA_038040705.1 Clostridium sp.
CCGAGAGCGATGCCCTTGAAAACACTGTGAATAAAATTAAAAATATATTTACAAGTGATTCAGATGATAAAGACAAGCTTTTTAACGTAAGAAGAAGAATTGCTGAAACTTTTAAGGGAAATGCTACAGGAGAAGAATATATTTGGCCATTTAGGTTTGAAGCAGTGATTGTTAGAGAAAAAGATAACTTCGTATTTAAATATCTTCAATTTTCACTTTCTTTTGATTGGAGTCTTGAAGGGAAGACAGATGCTTGTATCTTAGAAAAGAACATTTAAACCAAATCTTATAATATAACAATTTTAAAAGGGGACCTATTATGGATCCCCTTATTCATAATTTCAATCTATAAAATGGTTATTTTACATTAAATCATGTTAAAATAAGATTAAATCAATAGAAGTAGGTAATGATTAAAGAAAGAGAGGTTAAAATAAAGGAAATGAGAAATATTAAAAAATCATTGCTAGCACTAACAATAACATTAATAACTCTTCTAATTGTCTGTGATAATAAGATAGCGGTTAATACTAAACCCCCTGGGGAACATAAACAAGAAGAATTAAATGCAATAGAAAACAAAGAAGATAATTCAGCTGAGGTTAAAATATATGAACAAACTAAAGTGTAAACCCCTAAAAAAGTCATTGTAATAGACCCAGGTCATGCTAAAGGTATGTTGATAGTGCTAAAATAGGTAATGACAATAATGCTAGCATTGTTTTAAGAATCCATTGTAATTTTAATGATAGTTCTAGTGCACATGGTGCAAGTATGTTAGTGCCAGAATCTGTGGGGTATGCAGAAAATATTTATAAAGTTAGTCAACAATATGGTGAAATTATTTTGAGAAATTTTATGAATCCAACTGGAGCTAATACCGAGGGATATCAAAACGAAAAGATATTACTGGTTTTAATTGGTCTAAGGTTCCAGTTGTGTTGATTGAGATGGAATTTATGTCAAATGCGGAAGAGGATAAATTATTAGCAAACGATAATTATCAAAATAAAATTACTGAAGGATTACTAAATGGCATAAAAGAAATTTTCCGTCAATAATTTTCATTTGCAGAAGGTCCATAAATGTTATATAAATTAGCAATTATATAGTAGTATCGAGTTATAGGGTTGCAATTTTTTATAAGTAACTATATAATAGAAAAGAATTGCAAATGCAATTGACTTGCATTTGATTAAGGGGTGAATTTAAAATTAAGAATATAATTACTAAAACTATAACAATTATACTCGTATGTGTAGTAGTTCTAAGTGCATGTACTTCCAAAAAAAATAGCAATTCCTCCTCTGGAGCGGAAGAGAGCGATAAAAAAACACTTACAGTTGTAGCATCACTATATCCAATGTATATATTTACATTGAATGTGGCAAAGGATATTCCAAATGTAAAAGTAATTAGTATGACAAAACAAATGGCAGGTTGCCTTCATGATTATTCAATTACTATTAATGACATGAAAACATTAGATAGTGCGCAGGTGTTTGTAACTAATGGTGCGGATTTGGAATCATATATGGATAAGGTAACAGAACAAATGCCGAATCTTAAGGTTATTGAATCTAGCAAAGGAATAGAGCTTATTAAAAGTGAAGGCGATGAGGGAGCTAATCCACATGTATGGGTGAGTATTTCTAACGCTATAACTCAAGTAAAAAACATTGGAGAGAAGTTATCTACTTTAGATCCTAATAATGCACAAAAATATAAAGACAATACAGACATATATGTGAAAAAACTTGAGGCTCAAAGAGAAAAAATGCACAAAGCATTAGATACTATTACAAATCGTGACATAGTTACTTTCCATGAGGCATTTCCATATTTTGCTAAGGAATTTAATTTTAACATAGTAGGAGTTATAGAACGTGAACCTGGTTCTCAGCCAAGCGCTAAAGAATTAAAAGAAACTATTGAGCAAGTGAATAAACTAAAAGTAAAAGCGCTGTTTGCAGAACCACAGTATCTTGCGAAGTCTGCTGAAAAGATTGCTAAAGAAACGGGCACAAAGGTTTATACCCTTGATCCTGCTGTTACAGGTCCTATGGAAGCAGACGCATATATTAACATTATGGAAAGTAATTTAAAAGTATTGGAAGAGGCCTTAAAATGATAAATAATAATAAGATGACAAATAGTAATAAGATTCGAAACATAAATTGTAATAAATGCAACTATGGGTTATGCTGCACAAAAATACAAAATTTTGGTGTTACTATTGGAAAAGCAGAAATATTAAAAGATATTAATCTCCACATTCATTGCGGAGATTTGACTGCTTTAATAGGTGCAAATGGTGCTGGAAAGAGTACACTTTTAAAAGCTTTGCTAGGAGGAATACCACATTCAGGAAATATTACGTTTGTGGACGGAAACAAAAATCTTGTACGTAAACTTAAAATAGGGTATGTGCCTCAGAAGCTTGATTTCGATTATAGTTCGCCAGTAAGTGTATTGGATATTTTTTCTGCTACACTAAGTAGCCGACCTGTTTGGTTTTCAATTTCCCCAAAGCTAAGACAAAAAGCTCTTGAAAGTTTATCATTAGTTAATGGGGAACATCTTATAGACAGGCGCTTAGGGGTATTATCCGGTGGAGAATTGCAAAGAGTGCTTTTAGCCTTAGCGCTACAGCCGATACCTGATATATTATTATTAGATGAGCCAGTATCAGGAATTGATCAAAATGGACTGAAATTATTTTATAAAACTGTATCAAATTTAAGAAAGGATTATGATTTATCTATTATTTTAGTTTCTCATGATCTACCTTTAGTATCAAAATACGCTGATCGTATTGCATTTATCAATAATAAAACCATTGAATGCTGTGGAACCTCAGAAGAAGTATTTAGCAATGAGAAAGTTATTGATGTGTTTGGTGTAGATTGGAATAAAGTCTTGATAAACAAAAATGAAGAGGATGATGATTGATGTCTTTATGGTATAATCTAATAGATTTTTTACTCCCATTTGAATGGGCTCATTATGTGTTTATGAAAAATGCATTATTGGGGGTTTTATTAGTTACTCCTATGTTTGGATTACTTGGTACCATGGTTGTAAATAACAAAATGGCTTTTTTTTCAGATGCCTTAGGACACTCAGCTCTCACTGGAATAGCCATTGGGGTAATCTTTGGTGTGGAAAATCCAATATGGTCTATGCTGGCATTTTCACTCATGCTTGCAGTAGTAATAATTAAGGTTAAAAATGTAAATACTTCATCAACCGATACTATAATAGGTGTTTTCGCATCTACAGCAGTTGCTCTGGGCGTTGTAATATTATCATTCAGGGGCGGGTTTACGAAATATTCTGTTTATCTTATAGGTGATTTATTAAGTATTAGTTCAATTGATTTGTTAATACTTCCAATTATATTTATAATTGTAATTGTTATTTGGACAATTGCCTTCAATAAGATTCTTTTAGTAAGTGTAAATCAATTATTAGCAAGAAGTAGAGGAATTAATGTTGAATTTTATGAATATCTATTTACAATTACTGTTGCAATTATTGTAACAATATCTATTCAATGGGTAGGGGTTTTAATAATAAGTTCAATGTTAGTTTTGCCAGCTGCAGCTGCAAGAAATATTTCTGGAAATATAAGGCAATACCATATATATTCCATAGCAATTGCTCTTATTTCAGGCATATCAGGACTAATTTTATCATATTTCTTGGGATCTGCTTCTGGTGCTACAATGGTATTAATTTCTTCGTTGTTTTTTGGAATTACATTTTTTATGAAATTGAAACTTTATTCGTAAAAGATCAAGAAGTAAATAATGAATGGGTGCAAATTAGTTATTATATATTGAATCGTAGCAACAAATAATATCCTTGCTAGTACTAATCAAAAGTATTGGCAAGGATTTTTTTTGCTAGTAGAAAAATTCAGAAAAAAATATTTGAATAAAAATACAAAAACTTTAAATTAGGAAAATTAAAGATGCCTATATAACAAAAAATAAAAAAACAAATAATGGTATAATTTAAATATTAAACAATACATATAAAAAGTATGATTCAAAGCAAACTCCATTAATATATGATGCGAGTGTTATATATTAAGTTCAATTCTTAGATAATTAATAAAATTTGGGGGATGTCAAAATGAGTTTATTATCAAGTTTAGTACAACAAGTAATTGTGAAAAATCCCAATGAACCAGAATTTCATCAGGCTGTAAAAGAAATACTAGAGTATTTGGAACCTGTAGCAAAAAAATATCCTGAGTGGGTGGCGGCGGGGATATTTGATATGATAATAGAACCTGAACGTCAAATTATATTTAGAGTACCTTGGACAGATGACAATGGAGTTGTAAAGGTGAATAAAGGTTACCGTGTACAATTTAATGGTGCTATCGGGCCTTATAAGGGAGGATTAAGGTTTCATCCTTCAGTTAATCTTAGTATTATTAAATTTCTTGGTTTTGAACAAACATTAAAAAACTCACTAACAGGGCTACCAATTGGCGGTGCGAAGGGTGGAAGTGATTTTAATCCTAAGGGTAAGTCTAATAGAGAAGTAATGAGATTTTGTCAAAGCTTTATGACTGAACTATCAAAGTATATTGGACCTGGTACAGATGTACCTGCTGGTGATATTGGTGTTGGTGGACGTGAGATTGGGTTTCTGTTCGGTCAATATACAAGACTTACAAACGGATTTACAGGAGTATTAACAGGCAAAGGAATACCTTATGGTGGAAGTCTTGCGAGAACAGAAGCAACTGGGTATGGAATGTGTTATTTTGTTGAAGAAATGCTTAAAGCTACTGGGAATTCTTTTAAAAATAAAATAGCAGTAATTTCTGGTTCAGGAAATGTTGCAATATACGGAGCAGAAAAAGCTATACAGCTAGGAGCAAATGTAGTTGCATTAAGTGATTCTAATGGTTATATATATGACGCTGCTGGAATTAATCTAGATACAGTTAAGAAAATCAAAGAAGTTAATAGACAAAGAATAAGTGAATATGTTAAATGTCACCCACAAGCAGAATATCATGAAGGGTGTTCTGGAATTTGGACAATAAAGTGTGATATTGCACTTCCTTGTGCTACTCAGAATGAAATAGATGAGTTATCAGCGAATACTCTTGTGGCAAATGGATGTATTGCAGTTGGAGAGGGGGCAAACATGCCTTCAACTCCAGAAGCAATTGAGATATTCTTAAATAGTAAAATTCTTTTTGGGCCTGCCAAAGCAGCAAATGCAGGCGGAGTTGCTACCTCAGCTCTTGAAATGTCACAAAATAGCATGAGATACGCATGGACATTTGAAGAAGTAGATGCTAAGTTGAAGACTATAATGGTAAATATTTATGAAAAGGTAAGTAATGCAGCAAAAGAATATGGATTTGAAGGTAATTTGGTTGCTGGTTCTAATATTGCTGGATTCATTAAAGTTGCAGATTCTATGTATTCCGAAGGAATAGCTCAGTAGCATTTAGTAACCACACTAAAAATAATTCGATGAGGCTGTAAAATTGCTCAACTTTTAAAAGGGTTGGGCTTTTTAGTTATTATTATATGAAATTTAAGGAGGAATTAATATGAAAATAATTGATATAAAAATAGGACGAATATCTGTGCCTCTTAGAACACCATTTAAAACTGCGGTAAGAACAGTTTTTAGTGTAGAGGATATTATAGTAGAAATACATACTGATACAGGGAATGTAGGTTTTGGAGAAGCCCCACCAACAGGAGTAATAACAGGTGATACCACAGGAGCTATAATAGCAGCAATAGAAGATCATATAAAGAAGAGTATGATAGGACTTGAAATTGAGAGTTTTGAAGAGATAATGTTGAAACTCGATAGCTGTATTCTGAAAAATACAAGTGCAAAAGCAGCAGTGGATATGGCACTATATGATTTATATGGCCAGTTATATGGAGCACCTTTGTACAAGCTACTAGGTGGATATAGAAAAGAAATAGTAACAGATATAACCATAAGTGTAAATGACCCTGAAGAAATGGCAAAGGATAGTTTAGAGGCTATAAATAGAGGGTACAATACTTTGAAAATCAAAGTTGGTAAAGATTCAGCGCGTGATATGGAAAGAATGAAATCAATAAGGCAAGCTGTAGGTCATAATGTTAATCTTAGAATTGATGCAAATCAAGGATGGAAGCCAAAGGAAGCTGTAACTATATTAAGAAAAATGGAGGATGCAGGTCTACAAATAGAGTTTGTAGAACAACCAGTCTCAGCACATGATATAGATGGATTAAAATGTGTAACAGATAATATATATATACCTGTTTTAGCAGATGAAAGTGTATTTACCCCTATGGATGCACTAAATATTTTACAGAGAAGAGCAGCAGATTTTATTAATATAAAACTAATGAAAACAGGGGGAATATATAACGCTCTTAAAATATGCTCGTTAGCAGAGATGTATGGAGTTCAGTGCATGATAGGCTGTATGCTAGAAGCAAAGGTAAGTGTAACAGCAGCTGTACATCTAGCTTGTGCAAAGAGTATTATAACTAAAATTGATTTAGATGGTCCTATTCTGTGCAAAGAGGATCCAATAAATGGAGGGGCAATATTTAATGAATCTAAAATAATACTTACAGATGAGCCAGGACTGGGAATAAAATCTATAAACTATTCAAAAACACCAGTTTCTAGTTTTTATTAAAATAAATATTGTAGTTAATTTTTATATTAGGTTATCTTACATAATTGTAAAATAACCTTTTTAAATTCTGTAGCATAAAACATACTTTTATGTTAAAATAATACAATAAGATAATAATGTAAGAAATGTTTAATTTAAATGGAAAATTAATAAAGTAAGTTTTTTAATAAAGTATCAAATATAGTTAATAATAAAAAAATATTTATCAGTGGAGGCCGATGGTATGAAAAAAGCAAATAATTTGGATTCTGTTAAAGAGACTTTGGATGCGCTGAAAAACGCTGCTAAAACTGTTAGGGCAAAAACAACTACTTATGCAAAAAAAAGAGTAAACAAAAAAAACGATGTTTTATTTTACATTCAATATCAGGGAAAAGAAGTCTGCAAACAAACAATAATAGAGAAAGTTCATAAAGAATGGGCAAAATCTCACAAACTTTCAGAAATAATAACCTTAGAAATATATTTAAAGGTTGAAGAAGATACAGCATATTGCTTAATAAATGGAGATATCAACATAAATATTAAATTATTTTAATATGAATTCACACATATAATAGAAGGCTTATGGCCTTTTATTATATTACAAGCTTTTTATATGTTAATTTTTTGATATAAACATTAACATTTTAATATTAAAATTTTGGCAATATATTTAAAGTTAATGATAAGTATTAATAGAAAAATTGTATTATAATAGTATAAATGAATTTAATAATGTTACTATAACATATGGTATAAAATCTAACGAAGAAAGGAATGAGAAATATGAGAAGTGATTCAGTAAAAAAAGGTATTCAGCAGGCACCGCATAGATCTCTACTTAATGCGCTTGGCATGACTGAGGAAGAAGCTAAAAGACCACTAATAGGTATTGTCAGCTCTTTTAATGAGATTGTACCAGGGCACATGAACTTAGATAAAATAGTGGAGGCTGTAAAGCTTGGTGTTGCTATGGCAGGGGGAACTCCTATAGTATTTCCTGCCATAGCAGTATGCGACGGTATTGCCATGGGACATCAGGGGATGAAATATTCGCTTGCAACTAGAGAATTAATTGCAGACTCTACAGAAGCAATGGCAATGGCACATGCTTTTGATGCACTCGTAATGGTACCAAACTGTGATAAAAATGTACCAGGTCTCTTGATGGCGGCTGCAAGAGTTAATATTCCAACAATATTTGTAAGCGGTGGACCAATGCTAGCAGGGAAAATCGGTGGAAAGAAAACAAGCCTATCTTCAGTGTTTGAAGCAGTGGGTGCATACTCAGCATGCAAGATGTCATTGGAAGACGTACAAGAGTATGAGATGAAAGCATGCCCAACTTGTGGATCGTGTTCGGGTATGTACACAGCTAATAGTATGAACTGCCTAACAGAAGCTTTGGGAATGGGACTTAAAGGCAACGGAACCATACCGGCTGTTTATTCAGCAAGATTAAGGCTAGCAAAACATGCCGGAATGCAGATCATGGATCTACTAAAAAAAGATATTAAGCCTAGGGACATTATGACAAAAGACGCATTTATGAACGCACTTACCATAGACATGGCACTAGGTTGTAGCACAAACAGCATGCTACATTTACCAGCGATCGCTCACGAAGTAGGAATAAGACTTAATCTTGACATTGCAAACGAAATCAGTGCAAAGACGCCAAACCTTTGTCATCTAGCACCAGCTGGAAACTCCTACATGGAAGATCTTGATGAAGCAGGAGGAATATATGCTGTTATGAATGAGCTTGACAAAAAAAACTTACTAATAACAGACATTATCACCTGCACAGGGAAAACAGTATCACAAAATATTGTTGGTTGTATCAACATGAATAACGATATTATTAGACCCATTGAAAATCCATACAGTGAGACAGGTGGAATAGCAGTTCTCAAAGGCAATTTAGCACCGGACTCTTGTGTTGTAAAACGATCTGCAGTTGTACCAGAGATGATGAAGCATCAAGGACCGGCAAGAGTGTTTGAATGCGAAGAGGATGCAAATACAGCAATTACGGGTGGTAAGATTGTAGCAGGAGATGTAGTAGTAATAAGATATGAAGGTCCTAAGGGTGGTCCAGGAATGAGAGAAATGCTTAACCCAACCTCTGCCATCATAGGTATGGGTCTAGGTAGCACAGTAGCACTTATAACAGATGGACGATTTAGTGGCGCATCAAGAGGCGCAGCAATAGGACATGTTTCCCCGGAAGCTGCGATAGGAGGAAATATCGCACTAGTTGAAGAGGGAGATATAATTGAAATAGATATTATGGCAAACACAATAAACTTTAACGTATCAGAAGAAGAACTCACAATTAGAAAAGCAAGTTGGAAGCCAAGGAAACCCAAAATTACAACTGGATATCTAGCACGTTATGCAGCATTAGTGACATCAGGCAATAGAGGAGCAGTATTAGAAATACCTGGGGAATAAAAAGAGAGTAATACTAAATTGCATGTATAATAGGTGGAGTAATAAAGATTCAAACACCAAATATGTAGATTACCCTAAAGCAAAAGCAAATCCTGTTAATAGGATTTGCTTTTTTTTACGAATGACTTATAATATATATATTATAAGTCATTCGAGGTGGTGCACGGTATGAACCTATTGGATAATAAGAATAGATTGGATAAACAGAAATTTAATTGGGGAGAAATCTCTTGGATACACGAACCAAATGACTCTCCTTATAGAAGACTTAGCGTGGCACAAGTAAAAATTTATCCAGGATGCCAGCAAAAAAAACACTTGCATCTAGCAGAGGAACAGCTTTTGTATGTGGAAGATGGACAAGGTATCTTTATTACAGACGGAAAAAAAGAAGAGATTTATAAGTCCATGCTTGTTTACTGTCCCCCTTACTCAGAACATGAAGTATATAATACAGGGAAACAGGATTTGATTTTTATAGTAACCTATGTGCCTATAAAATTAATACAATTGGAAAAGCACTACATGATTATGAAGGATACGAATTTGCAGGACATGATTCCTATAGAAATACTTAACAATATAAAAGCACAATTATCTGAAATTTTAAAGATTCCAGTTTATATTTATGACAAGAATCATAAACTTATTGCAGCAGAAGATGATAAAACAAGCTTTTGCAAAATATGCAATTCTCAGCAAGAATGTTACAAAAAGGAATATGATAGTGATAGTATTAACCAATTAGTTGATAATGTTTGTAAATGTAAATATGGATTGACAGAAATACAGATCCCAATTTCTTTAAACGATAATGTTTTTGGGTATTTAAAAAGTGGTAGTTACATACTACACAAATCAAAAGAAATTCAGGAAAAGATTTTTCATATGGCAGAAAAATTAGAAATAGAACAAGATGTTGTTTTGACAATTTATGAACAAATTCCTAATATTATCAAAAGTCGCATATACGTAATAGAAGAATCTTTAACAATTGCATCACAACTAATTCAAAAAATGCTTGAACGTAGCATCCTAGAGCATGAACTGATGGAAAAGGATAACGAAATATTAATGAATACAAAAGAAAAAATACAGTTAAGGGATGCACTAAAAAAAGCTAATGTTAAAACATATAATAATAAAATATTCGCAGGAGGTGCAAACATACCAAAGGGAATCTCGTATCCATATGAATTAGAAACCATGCTAGAAGATTCTATCAGGGGGCTTGATGTAAAAAAGATAGAAGAGTGCATTAATGACTACAGTAAGATAGGTACTAATAGCTCAGATATAGTAAGGGAAATGATAATTGTTTTATCCAGAACAGCTTTAAGAGGATTAGAAAATATACAAATAATTTCACGGGTTAGAAAAAAATATGACGTATATATACAGAATATAGAAAAGGAGGATCCCTTAAAGATTCTAAAATATTTTTGTTATGATTGTGTCGAAGAGTATAAGAAAATAGTAAAAAGTAATGGAAGAAAACTTATTGATAACATTAACATTTACATTAATGTTCACTATAAGGAAAATTTAAATTTGAATCTTATTGCAGATGTATTTTTTATAAGTCCAAATTATTTAAGCTCTCTTTTTAATGAAAATAATAATATATCATTCAGCAATTTTGTTCGAAATTTAAGAGTTGCAGAAGCTAAAAAAATTTTAATGACTACAGACATGAAGGTTAAAGATATTAGTAAAAAAGTTGGTTATAAAAACAACAGTTATTTTGTAAATATATTTACAAAAAATGTAGGCATGACTCCCAATGAATATAGGGGAAAGATTTAACGATCCCATTAGTAAGGGAATAGATATAATTAGAAGTTGGGGGATTACTTAATGACAACTGATTTAACTGAAGGAAATATTTTAAAAAAACTTATAATACTAGCAATACCTATTATGGGAACATCACTGATACAAACAGCTTATAGTCTTATTGATATGATATGGATTGGTACATTAGGATCTAGGGCTGTCACTGCATTAGGAATTGTGGGCTTTTTCACGTGGTTTGCTTTCGCATTCATAACAATTCCCCAAATAGGTGCAGCGGTTGGGGTGTCACAATCTATAGGCCGAAAAAACTTAATAGAAACCAAAAGCTATATAAGGCATTCGTTGCAACTTAATATAGTCCTTGCTGTGATGTATGGAGCTACGATGATTATTTTCAGAAAACAGCTTATAGGTTTTTTTAACATTAATGGTGATGATATTGTTAGTATGGCAATAAGTTATCTTGTTATTGTTTCTTTTGGAATGGTGTTTTTCTTTTTGCCCCCTGTACTTACAGCGATATTCAATGGGCATGGAGACAGTCGGACGCCCTTTAGAATAAATACAATTGGGCTTATTATTAATATAATGCTTGATCCTATATTAATATTGGGATTAGGACCATTCCCTAGCATGGGGGTTAAGGGAGCGGCTGTTGCTACAATATTTGCGCAGTTCGTTGTAACAATGATATTTATGTTTGTCATAACAAAGAAAACAGATTATTTTGATTCAATAAATTTTCTGCAAAAACCTGATTGGAGGCATTTAGGAGAAATTATTAAGTTTGGATTGCCTGTTGCAGTTCAAAGTGGAGTATTTACCTTTATAGCAATGATAATAGCAAGGATACTTTCAAGGTGGGGGTCCACTCCAATTGCTGTGCAAAGCGTTGGATCACAAATTGAGTCAATAACATGGATGACAGCTGGAGGATTTCAAACTGCTTTAAGTGCATTTGTAGGTCAAAATTTTGGAGCTAAAAAATGGGATAGAATTTATAAAGGATATTTTATATCAATAGGTATAATAGCAATTTTTGGAACAATAACATCCTGTCTACTAATATTTTTTCCAGGTCCTATTTTCTCTATTTTTATTTCAGAAAAAGAAGTAATAAGGGAAGGAATTATATATTTGAGAATACTTGGAATATCACAACTTTTTATGTGCATTGAAATGACAACTTCAGGTGCCTTTAACGGTCTTGGAAGGACAGTTCCACCTTCAATAGTAGGCATTATTCTAAACGCTTCGAGAATTCCCGCAGCACTTCTATTGACAACGATGCTTGGACTAAGTGGGGTATGGTGGAGCATAAGTATTAGCAGTGTTCTAAAGGGTACAATACTAACAACTTGGTTTATTATATTTATTAGAAGACATCCTGAAATAAAAGGAAAACTACAGCGAATACATGTAAAATAAAGAATATTATGGAATATAACAAAAGAAAAATTAAGTTTTGAATTTATTACCATTTGATTTCTATATACATGGATAAGAATTTGTGATAAAATTGTCATAATCGTACGACTATTACGAATAATTAGTCCGAGAGTAGCACGTCTGAAACAGATGGGCTGTTTTGTTTCTATTTTAATTATGGGAGGAAAAATATTATGGGGAATTTAATGAAAAAATGGAATGGAATGAGTCTGGTAAAAAGAATAATTGTAGGCTTAATTGTAGGTATTATTTTAGCTATAACGATTCCAGAACAAGCAAAAGCAATCGTCATTTTTGGTTCTTTATTTGTAGGTGCGCTGAAAGCGATTGCACCTATATTGGTATTCTTCTTGGTAATGTCAGCTATTGCTCAACATAGGAGTGGTCATCAAACCAATATGAAATCGATTATAGGCCTTTATCTTTTAGGAACATTCTTAGCCGGTTTTGTAGCAGTTGCTGCAAGCTTTATGTTCCCAGTAACATTAACACTTACTGCGGGCGCTGAAAACTTGACACCACCAGGTGGCGTCGTAGAGGTTCTTAAAGCATTACTGTTAAATGTTGTTGATAACCCAGTGAAAGCACTTTTTAATGCCAATTATATCGGCATATTGTCTTGGGCATTACTTCTTGGATTTGCTTTAAAAAATGCTCCTGATACTACAAAAACAATGATTAATGATTTCTCAGATGCAATAACACAAATGGTTAGATGGGTAATTAATTTTGCACCACTAGGTATCATGGGTCTCGTTTTTGATGCCATTGCTACAAATGGACTTTCGGCCTTACTTAGCTATGGAAGATTACTTGCAGTTCTACTTGGTGTCATGGTATTTATGGCTCTTGTTGTCAATCCAATCATTGTATACGTAAATATTCGTAAAAATCCATACCCACTTGTGCTTATGTGTTTAAGAGAGAGTGGAATTACAGCTTTCTTTACACGTAGTTCAGCTGCAAATATTCCTGTGAATATGAGTTTGTGTGAAAAACTTGGGTTAGATAAGGACACGTATTCTGTATCCATCCCACTAGGTGCTACTATTAATATGGCAGGGGCAGCTGTTACCATTACTGTCTTGACTCTTGCCGCGGTTACTACGCTGGGTATTGAGGTAGATATGGCTACAGCATTAATTCTAAGCATATTAGCTGCTGTTAGTGCTTGTGGTGCTTCTGGCGTGGCTGGTGGTTCGCTATTACTAATTCCTCTAGCGGCTAGCTTATTCGGAATTCCAAATGATATTGCTATGAAGGTAGTTGGTGTAGGTTTTATAGTAGGCGTTCTACAAGACTCCTTCGAAACGGCTCTTAATTCATCAACAGATGCACTTTTCACAGCAACAGCTGAGTATGCAAAGATGCGTAAAGAAGGAAAGGAAATTATTATTAATACTAGAAAATAAGTCTAGTTGTTTATACATTAATTGAGGCCCCTATCACAGTTTTTAATTTGTGATGGGGGCTTTTACTAATGTAAAATAGATAATGTCCACTATTATTATAATAATGGTGTTATACAAATTAGAGATAAAATTTTTAAAAAGAGATATATGGATAATATCTATGATTCACTACTTTCCAGTTTATATTTTCAATAAAGGTAGAAATATATTTTCTTTTATCTGTTCCAAAATCCATAAAATATGCATGTTCATAAACGTCCATGATTAATATTGGACAGGAAAGCCAAACGGCGCCATTATCATGGGAATCGCTTCCTATTATGTGCAATTTATTATCGAGTAAATCAATGGTAAGAACAACCCAGCCCCTCATGGATAACCCTACATTTGTAAGGTATGATATAAAGTTCTCGTAAGAAGAAAATTGATTTATTATAGCATTTAATATGGGTCCATAAGGAGTATTATTTCCTCCTGATATGTTTTCAAAATAAAGATTGTGAAGTTTTACACCATTAAGTGAATATGTTTCTCCAAGTTTTAAACTACGCATTCTAGACATAGTGCCATTACTATCAGTATAATCCGTAGGATTATATTGAGTATTCCATATTTCATTTAAAATCTTTACATAACCAGAATACAATTTGTAATGTTCATGGAGCTGCTTCATAGAAATACCTTTGATTGTATCAAAATCAAAAGTTTCAGGTTTTAAATTATACATTAAATCACCTCTATAAATTTATTATATTATTATATACTGTATGTAATATAATACAATTAATGTATTTTAGAATAAATCATGTACATTGGATAAGTAGCCATAATATGTTATAATTAAGCAAAATTGGTGTATGCATATTACAATACGCGAGATATTTAGAGGAGTGATATATAAAATGTCCAAAAAACAGATGAAAATATTTTTTTTAGTAACATTAGGTATTATAACAATATTAATAGCATTATTTATGTTTGGCGTTTTCACAAAAGGAATTAGTGCAGATGAAACCTTTAATACATATAAGAATAGTTGGGTAAAGAAAGATTACCCAACCATGTATAGCATGCTTTCTAATAAAACAAAAGAAAAAATAACGCAAGATGAGTTTGTTGAGAAATATACTAACATTTACAATGGAATAGGGACCGAGAGCATCTCAATTAAATTGGATAATGAAGATGAAATTAAAGATGGCAATGAAAAGACTATTAACATACCGTTTTCTATAGCTATGAAAACAGCTGTAGGAGAATTAAATGAGCCTGGATATACAGCAATTATGGTAAAAGAAAAAGTTGATAATGAAAATAAGTGGACAATAGTCTGGGATGAAAAGATGATATTTCCTAGTATGGAATCAGGAGATGGGGTTAGGATAGAACAGGACATTGCTACACGTGGAGAAATCTATGACCGTGATGGGAGTCCACTTGCTGAAAATAATATAATTAAAACCCTGGGATTAAAGCCTATAGATTTTGTTATAGATAAAAACAGTAATATATTACAATTAGCTAAAATTCTTGATATTGATGAATCGATTATAGAAGATAAACTAAAAGGCAATGAAGATTCTGATCAGTTTATACCAATTGTTAATATAATTAAAGGTGATAAAACAACTGAGGCTAATAAAATTAAAGGTGTAATTTTCGATGAATTTACTGGAAGAGTATATCCAGGAGGGGAAGCTTTTGGGTCGCTTATAGGGTACATAAGACCAATACAGCGTGAAGAACTAGATAAAATGACTGGACAAGGGTATAACTTATATAGTCGTATTGGCGCGGATGGGGTGGAAAAGGAATATGAAAAAAGGCTTAAGGGAGAAAATGGAGGAAGAATATACATAACCGACAAGAATGATGTTGAAATAAAAGAAGTTATAAAAAAAGAATCTAAAGCTGGAGAAAATATAACATTATCAGTAGATTTAGATCTTCAGAAGAAAATATATGAAGGAATGAAAAAGGATGCGGGAGCTAGTGCAGCTGTAAATCCAAAAACTGGAGAAGTATTGGCTTTAGTAAGTTCCCCATCATATGATTCAAATGTATATACTACTTATAAATCTAATACCACAAAAGCAAAATGGGAGAGTCTTGAAAAAAGTGGTAAGACTCCATTTCAAAATAGATTTTCAGGGGCGTATTCTCCGGGATCCACCTTTAAATTGATAACGGCTGCCATTGGTTTAGATCAAGGGACTATAGACCCTGCTAAAAAAATAGAAATAACAAGTAAGGAATGGCAAAAAGACGCATCATGGGGACCACATATGGTTACTAGGGTTGGGACTCGCGAAGCACCAGTTAATCTACAGGATGCATTTGTAAACTCTGATAACATATACTTTGCAATGTCAGCTCTTGATATAGGTAAGGATGAATTCATAAAAGGAAGCATTAAATTTGGAATAGGGGAAGAGCTTCCAATAGATTATCCTATGGTAAAATCACAAGTAGCTACTGATAAAATTAAAAATGATGAGGCATTGGCAGATACTGGTTATGGGCAGGGACAGGTTCTTATGAGCCCACTACATCTAGCACTATCGTACAGTGCAGTTGTTAACGATGGAAATATTATGTCCCCAACTTTAGAAATTTTTAATGAAAAAATAACATCTAAGATTTGGAAAGAAAATGTAATTTCTGAGGAAAATGTTAAAATCTTAAAAGATGATTTAACTGCCGTAATAGATAATCCAGATGGAACAGGCAATGCTTCAAAAATTGATGGGGTAGTTCTTGCAGGTAAAACTGGAACCGCAGAACTTACCGAAGATGGTACTAAAAAAGAAAATGGATGGTTTGTATGTATGGATACAGAAAACCCTAAAATAGTGGTAGCAATGCTTATAGAGGATGTCGAAGAAAGACATGGAAGTCACTATGTGGTACCTATTGTAAAAGAGGTAATGGAATATTACTTAAAGAGATAGAAAAACAAAAACATCCTAAAATGCTAGAGCATTTTAGGATGTTTTAATTGTGTCATTCCTTAATTATATTTATTAATTCTATTTTATAATTTCCATCAGGAGATTTTACCTCTACAATATCGCCTATTGTCTTTCCGAACAAAACTTCTCCTATTGGCGACTCAATGCTAAATTTACCATTTATTATATCCACTTGTAATGTTGTTACAAGTTCAATTTCTTCAATATCATCAAGTCCTTCAAATTTTATCAGTAATTTATCTCCAATATTTGCACCTTTAGTATTAGTGATAACATCATCAATAACCTCGGCAGATCTAATCATCTTAATTAAATAACCCATCCTTCTATAGTTGTCATACATACTTGATTTTGCGGCTTTATACTCAGCATTTTCACTTCTATCGCCGTGAGCTGCAGCTATCATTTTTTCATGGGCGATTTCCATTGTCAAAGGCCCTTTACGATAATCAAATTCCTTTTGAAGTTGTTCAACATCTTTTTTAGTAAGCTTATTGTTGATTTTATCACCTTCTTTTATTATTTTGTAAATTCATTTTGAAAGTCCGAAGTTTGTGTACTGTGTGTTTCGTATAAAATTATCTACTCGTAAGAGAACTATTATACCATTAAAGTTAAGGGATTCAAATTTTTATTAATATAATTATAATGTAAAAGTAACATTATTGAAGTTTAGCTCGTAAGCTATTATACAAATATTATATAGAGGAAGGAGCTACTATGTATAATAGTTATTTTGGAGGTAATGTTATATGTCCCATTATTGTATCTTATGCAAGTGGAGATGTAAACGGGGATGGAATACTTGAT
>JANZQE010000560.1:0-5579 GCA_038040705.1 Clostridium sp.
CTTGTTACAAAAAACAGACATACTTCGATTCTCTATATATCCCCTATTTATAAATCTGTGTTTCTTCTTTATAATATAGCCCATAATCAAATATACTATCCTTTCTTTCTCTTTGATTGAAGATACCAATATAAATAACGCAATTAAACCCAAATTCAAATTACTTTTATTCAAATTCACACTTACAAAATATATAAACATAAAAATACTTCCAAGTACCATACTGACCCTAATAGAAATTTCATTTGCCTTTTTATATATTGTTTTGTAAGATAATATATCTCTAAGCACTCTCCCCCCATCTAGTGGAAAGGCTGGTATAAGGTTAAAAACGCCTAAAGCTAAATTGCTACTATATATTAAATGAAAAATTTTTATATCGGATTTTATAAATAATCCATAAAAAATAACTGCTAATAATAGGTTTAGCACAGGACCTGATAGTGAAATTATTAAATCTTCTTTAGGACTTGCCTCATCTAACTGTCTCATCTTAAGTACAGCGCCTATAGGAAGTATCTCTATATCAAATCCCGAAAAACCTAGAATCCTCGCAGTTGTGTAATGCGTTAATTCATGAATTATTACCAGCAGAAAAGCTATTATTATTTCTCCTTTAAATCCTAGTATTATTAGTAAAATAATGTAGGGTATAAATAACTTACTTATTCTTATCAATTAGTCCCCCATAATAATTGCTACGTCTTAAAACTTACTGTTTATATCAGTTATTTTCTGTTCGCTAGAAATCGTGTTTTTAACCTTCTCTATAAAATTCCCTGTAATAGCTCCTATGTCCTCAAATTCAACACCTTTTGCCTTATTTATTAATGTACTATAATCATAATGTTTATCTATTATCTCTTTAGAATAATTATAAACAAACTGAGTTTTAGGTGTAACTACTACTTTGCAAAAGAGTACAAAAATAAACAGCACTAAAACACCTATAAGCTCTCTTGTTATTCTCTTTATAAAAAAATTTGCCATTCCACCATTTTTATTACTCTCACCAGAAATTTTATTTGTACCCCTATGTTTTCTAGTTAAATTATTATAATAGCTTTGATATTGCATATTATAATTACCCATTTCCTCCCCCTCATGCAATGTTTTCACTATATATATATACTTATTTTTTTCCATTTATATTACTTATTTATATAAAAAAGTATTGAAAAGTCTTTTAAAAATAAAAAAACACTACTTATTTAGTAGTGCCCATAAATTCTATTATTGTTATTCTCGGTTTTTTAGACTTCTCATCAAAACTTCTGCTGTACCTAAATTAGTAGCAAGTGGAACACAGTGGACATCGCACAATCTAAGCAGTGCTGATATATCCGGTTCATGTGGTTGCACTGTAAGTGGGTCTCTTAGAAAAATTATCATATCCAATTCACCTTGTGCAAGCTTTGCTCCTATTTGTTGATCTCCACCTAGTGGTCCTGACAAAAATCTACTAACCTTAAGTCCCACTTGTTCAGTTATCAATTTTCCTGTGGTTCCTGTTCCATATAATTCATGTTTCTCTAAAATATCCTTATATCGTTTTGCGAAATCAATCATATCATCCTTTTTTCTATCATGTGCAATTAGTGCTATCCTCATATTTTTCACTCCTTGTAGTTAATTTAAAAGTTTATTTTCTTTCTTCTCATGCCTATATTTAACACAAGTCCCAGTGTAATAAAACTTGTTAAAAGGGAACTTCCACCATAACTCATAAATGGCAAGGTTATACCTGTAATTGGCATAAGTCCCATGGTCATTCCAATATTTTGCATTATTGAAAACAATAAATTCGAAATAAATCCCACACATATTACAGTTCCAAAAATATCTTTAGCACCTTTTGCAATTTTTATTAATTGAAATATAAGTGTACCATATAAGAGCAGTAAAAATAATGCACCAATAAGTCCCCATTCTTCCCCCAAAACCGCAAAAATAAAATCCGTATGGTTTTCTGGAACGAACTTAAACTGTATTCCTTCTTTGAACCCTCTACCCAATATCCCACCGGAGCCCAGTGCAAGTTTTGATTGATAGAGCTGAAGTCCATAACCTATTTGATCTTTCTCAGGACTTATGAAAGATGAAAGTCTTCCCTTCCAATAAGGTTTTATAATTGATGAGTTCCATACCCCTATAATTACTATTACAAGTGAAGTTGCTCCTCCAATTATAACTTTGGAGTCTAGTCCCATACAATAAAATATCCCTAGCACTATAAAAAAACTAACCATAGTCATTCCCATATCCGGTTGAATAACAATTAAGAACATTGGAACCGCTGCATAAAATATTAACTCCATCAAATTTTTAGGGTCATTAATCTTCCCTTCCATGTCATCTAATTTCTTGGCTATCATTATTATCATTCCAATTTTGGCAAACTCTGAAGGTTGTATTCCACGGCTACCAATCATTATCCATGAATTGGCACCCTTAGTAATCGTGCCTAAAAATCTATTAAGAATTAAAAATATAACCCCTGCCCAATATATTATCACTGCGTAATTTTTAATTAAGGTATAATCTAATGTCAAAATAAGATATATTGTTATAAGGCCTAATATCATCCACATAATTTGTAATTTGGGATAGTAAAAATTATATTCCTTTGTAGCACTATAAATATTTATACATCCAAAAATAACAATGCAAATTACTAGTATAATTGCACTATAATCTAATTCTCTTAAAAGTTTCTTGTTAAGTTTTAGCTTCTCTAATATGTTCATGCTTTAACCTACCTCCATCTCAAATATGATTATATCATATTGAAAAAAAAAAGCTATGCATAACTTATTAATTATGCATAGTTTAGGTAACTTATCTCTTAATTTTTCTAATAGGAATATTCGCAATTAGTGCTGGTGCACTTCCTTCATATTCTTCTGTTGTTGTAAGTCTAACTTCGATTTCCCCTGCTTCTACTTCGGCATACTTTTGTATTACCTTAAGAATGTCACTTTTAATCATTTCCAAAAAATCCGGTGAAAAATCTGCTCTATCATGTATTAAAATTAACTTTAATCTATCACTGGCAATATCTTTTGAAAAAATCTTACTAGAAAACATTTTAAATAAATTCATTAATGTCCCCCCCTATATTCCTTTAAATATTTTTTTTATTGAAGCAAAAAGTCCTGTGTCACCACGGGATGAGCCATCTAGTGTAGCGTAGGATACTTCCTCGCCCGTTATTCTTTTAGCAATATTCTTAAAAGCGAGTCCTGCCAAAGACTTTTCATCTAATACAATTGGCTCACCCCTATTGGTTGAAATGGTAACCTTCCTATCATCTGGAACAATTCCTATCAATTTAATTGCTAAGCACTCTATAATATCATCCACAGACAACATATCTCCACTTCTTGTCATTTCATAGTTTATTCTATTTATTATAACCTCATGTCTATCTAAACCCTTAGAATCCAATTTTCCAATTACTCTATCTGCATCTCTAACTGAAGTTAGTTCTGGATTGACAACAATAATAGCTCTATCAGCACCTACTATAGCATTCTCAAATCCTTGTTCTATACCAGCCGGACAATCTATAATAACATAATCAAATTCTTCTTTTAGCTCATTTACTACGAGTAGCATATCTTTAATATTAATGTCATTTTTATCTCTTGTTTGAGCCGTTGGCATTAAGTATAAATTACTAAACCTTTTATCTTTTATTAATGCTTGCTTTAATCTACATCTTTTTTCAATAACATCTACTAATGTAAACACTACTCTATTCTCAAGACCCATTAAAACATCAAGATTTCTAAGGCCTGTATCTCCATCAATAACTACCACCTTCTTGTCCATAGACGCAAGCGCTGTTCCTATATTTGCTGTGGTTGTTGTTTTACCTACACCACCTTTACCTGATGTTATAACTATAGCTTCTCCCATGTTTATTCCCTCCATTAAATGTATTTATTCTCTAAGTATGGTTCTACAATAATACTGCCATTTTTAATTTTTGCAACCTCAGGATATTCAGGTTTAATGGCATCCTCAGGGGACCTTGTAACAATATTTCCAATCTGAAGTATCTGAGGCTCTAATTTAAATGCTGCAATTATAGCTTTTTCATTACCATTAGTACCTGCATGAACAACTCCCCTTAAATTGCCAATCACAATTATATTTCCAGCTGCATATATTTCAGATCCTGGATTTACATCTCCAACTATAACTATATTACCAGGGTAATTTATACTTTGTCCACTTCTTATGGTTTTTCTAAGAAACTTAGTTTTTCCTTCATATATTCCAGTAAATACTTTAGTGGTAGATTCCTCTTGGTCTTGAAAAATACAATCACTAATTAAAAACTCATCGAATAAAATTTCCTTTAACTTTCTACTTTCCCTTTCATTTATGTATTTAAGTTCCGTCGTAATTTTTAAAGTACTACCCTTATAAAACTTTTTACCTTTTGAAAGCTTTTCAATTAAGGACTCTAACATGTCATCAAAATCATTGAAATGGTTCATATTTATAATTACATTTAATCCTTCTTTATTTCCTTTAATTATTATTTTATCGGTAACCATAATTTCTACCTCCTAGCTCTCATATGTAGGACTCCTTTAAGTTATCAATTGCTTTACTGTATAAGTTACATAATTCAACTTAAGCTATTATTTCAACATAATATCATTAAATTCCTTCTTAATTTCAATATAAATATATTTTTTTTATTTTTTCTGTGTATTTTTAATTTTTAAGACGATAACTTCCATGCTTTTTTATGATTAAAAATCAAATAAACTCTGACAAATAAATCTGCCAGAGTTTATTTGAAATTTTTATATAATTAAATGGATCATAATTATTCCTACTAATCAGGGGAATCTCCAACTGAACCCTTATGAAGATCTATATTAGTAGTTTTCTCCTTTGGATCAACCTGAAATTTATATTCAGGATCTTTTTTTAGTATTTCATCTTTAAAATATTGTTCGTAAACCGCTTTTGCAACTGGTGCAACATATGCCCCATGGCCCCCATCGAAAACCACTGCAACAACAGCTATTTCAGGTTTATCATAAGGTGCAAAGCCTATATAATAACCATAGGAAGTCCTTCCTAGCGCAGATTGTATATTATCATTAAAAGTAGCTGATCCTGTTTTCCCCCCACTTTGTATAGGGAAATCGCCAAAAACTTTATACGCTGTACCATCCTTTTCACTAGTAACTTCTAACATACCTTCTTTGATTATTCTAGTTGTATTAGCACTTACCCCAGTTTTTTCTAAAACCACAGGCTTTACTTCTTTAATTACATTTCCATCTGGATCTAAAAATTTATCAACCAAGTGCGTTTCATATCTATTTCCGCCATTCACCATAGTTGCCACGTAATTGGCTAACTGTAGCGGTGTAAAAACATTAAACCCTTGACCTATTGATGCATTATATGCATTAGCAGCAGAAGCAATCTCAGTTCTAGCATTCTTTATCTCAGCACCTACTACTGCTGTCATAGCTTCTATATCGTTATCCGTATAGTTATTATTTTTTAATACCTCCGAAGCTTCAATAAGTTTCTTTAAGTTTTTA
>JANZQE010000561.1:0-2768 GCA_038040705.1 Clostridium sp.
GGGCGAAGGTTTTTTTATTTTTAAAAATAATATAAAGGTGGTGGTTAGTTTGATGTGGTGAAAGTCAATTATTATTGAAAAGATATTAAAATGTTTAAATCTAAATTTTATTAAAGAGGAGCTAATATTTATGAAAACAAATAAAATAATTATAACATCACTATTACTTGCAATAGGGCTTATATTGCATCAAATAACCCCAGGTATATTTTTTGGAGTAAAACCAGATTTCCTATTAGTATTTATGATTTTGTCAATAATTTTAACTAAGGATTTAAAGATTACTTTTATTACTGGTATAGTAGCAGGCGTTTTATGTGCTTTATCAACTACATTCCCAGGTGGACAATTGCCTAATATTATAGATAAAATAATAACATCAATAATTATATATGGTGTATATAAAAAAATGGGTTCTAGTTCGGTATTTAAATTAACAACAATTTATTTTCTTGGTACTATTATAAGTGGAAGCATTTTTCTAGGTTCTGCACTTATTCTGTTTGGGTTACCAGCACCTTTTCCAATATTATTTGTATCAATAGTACTACCAACTTCAGTTATTAATTCACTTATGGGAGTTTCACTGCATAAACTTATTTTATCTAATCCTGTAATTAACAATAAATTTATAAGCTACCAAAAATAGATAATACTACTCTTAGTGTTATTAATTACACTAAGAGTAGTACTATACTTAAAACTCTAAAGGCTTATTTTTGTTTGGGATAATATTTTTTAAAAGCGTCTTCATACCCTTCCGGTTTATCGAATTCCTGAATTTCACTTACAAAAGTTTTTTTTCCTACCTTTTGAACTTCTCTTCTTACCTTCTTATTATTATCCAAATTGACACCTCCAGTCACTTTTCTTTAGTACACTTCTTAAATATAGTATTTACAAAAACAGCTATTCTATTTATAATAAAATTCTTTTAACTTATTATAGCGTTCTCTATTTAGTCCTAAATCGGAATAACCAACTCTTGAAGAAGATCGAAATTGGATAAGCTTTTCACTTTCGTCAAAGTAAAACTCTACATCGTCATGATATTTCATTTTTCCAGTTGTAAAAATCACATATAGATAATTTTTCTCATTTCTAACTGTTTTTGCATTACCATAGTTCTCAATAGCTTTATAAATCTCATTTTTTGAATTTTCTAAATTTCCTTTGAATTTTAGTGCCTCAACTCTCTTATCTTTTTCATTTGTTTGGGAGGATACGGCATTGGGTTTGTTTGATAATTTGGCAAGCCTACCATTGTTTATTCCTAAATTTTCCGGCATAGAATTGTTTTTCACTAACATATAAATCGCTATTACTCCCATTACACCGACTACTCCACTTAGCATTTTCATATAAACATCTCCTTACGATATTGCAGTACTAGTACATATAGTTTTCTATTTAATTTAATTTAAAACTATTATACTCCATAAAGTTCTGACTGTATAGTATGGTTTTACAGTTTATACATAGATTATTTTGTCGTTTTATGTTACAATTCACCTATTACATTGCCAAATCTCCGAAATGGAGAGCGGAGGATTTTTTTTATGAGGTGAATCCGTCAACTAACTCCGTAGGCTTTATAAAGGAGGACTTGTTATTTTAAAATTGAATTTAAAAAGAACGTTATTAACCTTAACCTTAGCTTTAGCTACTAGTAGCTCTGTATATGCTGCTTCATACGAAGTTAAGTCTGGTGATACGTTAAGTGAAATTAGCAAAGCTTATAACTCGACTACCAGTTTTTTGATGAAAACTAATGACCTATCAAAAGACACCATATATTCTGGACAAGTATTAGACGTTCCAACTAATACATATAACGTAGTTAAAGGAGATACCTTATTTTTCATAGCTAAAAAATATAATATATCCCTGAAAGCTCTAAGAACTGCAAATGATAAATGGAGCGATACTATTTATCCTGAAGATGTTTTAAAAATCCCAGCTTCATCATCAAATGGACAATCTATACAACAACAAACTTCTGGAGTTATTTCATACTCCAATAGTGACGTTGATTTATTAGCTAGACTGATAACTGCCGAAGCTGGTGGTGAGAGCTACAATGGAATGCTCGCTGTAGGAGCTGTTGTAGTAAACAGAGTTCAAAGTTCGCAGTTCCCTACTAATGTTAGCGGTGTAATTAACGAGCGGAGCAATGGATACTATCAATTTTCACCAGTACTAGATGGCAATATAAATAAAGTTGCAAGTACAGAGGCAACTAAAGCGGCATACGAATCTTTAAAAGGAACAGATCCAACTAATGGATCTTTGTACTTCTTTGAAAATTCTATAACTAACAAATGGTTAACTTCAAAGCCGGTATCTGTTGTTATAGGTAACCATACATTCGCTTATTAATTGATGAATTTTGAATTTAATAATACAAAAAAACTTCCACAGAATAGTGGAAGTTTTTTTGTTTCGTCTTATAAAATCTGATTCAGTTTTCATCTAATCCTCATAAAATACAAAAAAAATAAAATGAGCAATTATAAACACTTGATTGTGTATATAAAACTACTCATTTTATCATTTAGACAATTAGTCTCTCAAAATTAAACAGAGAATTAGGAACGCTTCATTACAATAGATATTTTGAAAAATAAACTTAATTATTTTTCTATTTGCATCGACCGAAGTCTTTGCATCTACTCCCTAGAAAGGAGGTGATCCAGCCGCAGGTTCTCCTACGGCTACCTTGTTACGACTTCACCCCAATCATCGATCCCACCTTCGGCCGCTGGCTC
>JANZQE010000562.1:0-4141 GCA_038040705.1 Clostridium sp.
TAATTAAAATATATTAATAAGAGGTATAATTATGTCAAGAATTGACAAACATAATTATTATTTGGATATATGTGAAACTATATCTAATAGAGGAACTTGTTTACGTAGAAATTTTGCAGCTATAATAGTGAAGAATGATGAGATTATTTCCACAGGATACACAGGAGCACCTAGAGGGAGAAAAAACTGTTGTGATTTAGGTGTCTGTAAAAGGGAAGAATTAAAAGTTCCAAGAGGTACAAGGTATGAACTTTGTAGATCAGTACATGCAGAACAAAATGCAATTATATCATCTCGCAGGAATGATATGTTAGGTTCAACTCTGTATTTAATTGGGAAAGAAGTAAAAACTGGAGAATTAGTCCAGAACGCATCCCCATGCTCTTTATGTAAAAGATTTATAATTAATTCAGGTATAGAAAAGGTAATAATTAGAGATAACGAAACACAATACAATATCGTATATGTAGAAGAGTGGATAGAAAATGACGACTCACTTAAGGGTGATGGCGGATACTAATTATTAAATAAAAACATGCTTTTGTGAAGGAAAGGATTATTTATGAGTGATATTTATATACTAGCAATAATTACAGCATTAATATCTTTTATGAGCACGCCGATAGTTAAGAGAATAGCAATTAAGTTGAATGCTATTGATATCCCTAAAGATGAAAGGCGAGTTCACAACAAGCCTACCCCGGTTATGGGCGGGCTTGCTATATATGTAGCTTTTGTTTTAGGAGTCATTTTATATAATGGTATTTTAACACCTTCTCAAACAGGTATAATTATAGGAGCAACTATAATTGTTATCGGAGGAGTTATAGATGATGTTAAAGATTTAAGACCTAGGTATAAGCTATTAATACAGGTTATAGCAGCTATATGTCTTTTGCAATCAGGAATTAATATATCAATTGTAACTAATCCGTTTAGAGAAATATATCCTTACCTAAGTGTAGGGTGGATTACAATCCCTATAACGATAATATGGATTGTAGGTGTTACAAATGCTTTTAATTTAATAGATGGGTTAGATGGGTTAGCAGCAGGTATAGCATTTATATCCTCTGTTACTTTAATGATAGTTTCTTTAATTAATGGAAGATTGGAAGCGGCATTTCTAACTGCTGTATTAAGTGGGGCGATTTTAGGGTTTTTACCATATAATTTTAATCCAGCTTCTATTTTTATGGGAGACACGGGTTCCCAATTATTAGGGTTTCTTTTAGCTGCTATTTCAATTGAAGGAGCAATCAAATCTGCAACAGTATTTGTAATTGTAGTACCAATTTTAACTTTTGGATTGCCTATTTATGACACTCTTTTTGCCATGATTAGAAGAAAAGTTAATGGGCAATCTATAATGAAAGCGGATAAAGGGCATTTGCACCATCGACTTTTAAATATGGGACTGAGCCAGAAACAAGCGGTTTTTATTATGTATTTAATAAGTGCAGTTTTAGGCGCAATTGCCATTATAGCAATGCAAATAAGTAATCAAAGGGCATATTTTTTGTTAGCACTAGTGATGTTTATATCAGTTTTGACAGCTTGGAAATATGGTATTTTTAAGCGTAGAGAATAAATTGTATATACCTACAATATAATAAACCGCATAGAATTAAAGATTAAGTTAGGAGGGTATCTGGTGGAAACTATTAAAGTTATAGTAATATTTGGTACAAGACCTGAGGCTATAAAAATGGCACCATTAGTTAAAGAACTAGAAAAAACTCCTCAAATACAATGCATAGTATGTGTTACTGCTCAGCATAGAGAAATATTAGACCAAGTTCTAGAAATTTTTAATATTGTTCCTAAATATGATTTAAATATAATGAAATCAAAACAAAGCTTAACAGGGATAACTTGCGCTGTACTACAAGGGCTAGAGGGTATTCTAGATAGTGAGAAGCCTGATATAGTGCTTGTACATGGCGATACTACTACAAGCTTTGCTGCATCGCTTGCAGCCTTTTATAGAAAAATACCTATTGGTCATGTAGAAGCTGGACTTAGAAGCCATAATAAATTTTATCCTTACCCCGAAGAAATTAATAGAAAGCTAACTGGAGTCCTTACAGACTTGCATTTTTCACCTACTACTACCTCTAAAGAAAATTTATTAAGAGAGGGTGTAGATGAGAGCATTATTTTTGTTACCGGGAATACAGTTATAGATGCTATGAAGTATACAATCAAAGACGATTATGTTTTTGAAGATTGTGATCTAAATGCACTTGACTATCAAAACAAAAAAGTAATATTAGTCACGGCTCATAGAAGAGAAAATTGGGGAAGTGGAATTGAAAATATATGTAATGCTTTAAAAGTCATAGTAAAAGAAAATAGTGATGTAGAAGTATTGTATCTAGTTCACCCAAACCCAATAGTGAAGGATATGGTGCACAGGATATTAAAAGGTATAGATAGAATACATTTACTTAATCCATTAGATACCAGTGAAATGCATAATTTAATGAAAAAAAGTTATCTAATAATGACTGATTCAGGTGGGATTCAAGAAGAAGCACCTCATTTAGGTAAACCAGTTTTAGTGCTTAGAGATGTTACTGAGAGGGTAGAGGCTCAGGAGGCTGGTACTGTAAAGTTAGTTGGAACAGATAAACAAGAGATTGTATTTCAGGCGAGTAAGCTTCTCGAAAATTTAGATGAGTACAATAGTATGAGTAGATCAATTAATCCTTACGGTGATGGTAATGCTTCCGCTAAAATAGTAGAAGTACTATTGAATTACTTTATATAGTAAATAGTATTGAAATGGAGATAAATTAATTTATCTCCATTTTTTTTTATGCCCAAAAATGAGGTTAAATTCTTTTAAGCACATTTTCATCTAAGTTTTATATATTAATAATATAGTGAATAGATATTTCTAACAATCAATTCCTAGATTTAATTCCTATAATACCCCCTATCTATACAATTTAATGGAATAGCCCTCTTCACATTTGTGCTGGGGGATGGTTTTATTAATAGCAACAATAAAAAAACTCTTTAAAGAATATAAAAGTTAATTATTGTCAATGATTTAATTAGAGACTAGGGGGGATAAAATGAAGAGAAAAAGTATTGTACTTTTGTGTGTAGTATTAAGCTTACTTATATTTGGGATTAATGGTAGTTTTTCATATGCGCAAGAGAAAATTGATTTATTTGATGAAATATTAATCCAAACTAAAGGTGAAACTTTAGAATACGGACTCCGCGTGAAGTTTGAAACGAGAGAGCAACCAAGGGAAGAATGTAACTATTTATTTCAGACTTTAGAATTCAATAATAAAAAAATAAAAACTGAAATTTTCGAAGATAAAGACTCCTATTCTATAGAGTTTTCAGGTGAAAACCTTAAGGGATATATAAAGGCCTTAAAAAATAATAATAAGGATGTTATAACGATAAACATAAGCGAGGTAGGTAAGGAAAATGGACTAGTATCTCTTAAAAATAAAGTTAATGATAGTATTTTGAATAGAGGAAAAAATATAAAGTATTATAAGTATTTAAAGGCTAAAATCAGCGATGATAGTGTGAGTGGAAATGTAGAAGATATTTATAGTGTTAATGAGAATATAATAAAAATTTTGGAATCTCATGGAACTAAAAACATTGAGACGGTAAGTATTAATAATGGATTAGGTACTGTGGCATATACTCAAAATTACGATGTTGTGGTAAATAATAACAAGCTAATTGATTTTAATTATGCTGTATGTAATTATTCATCTGGAAGGTACATTATCATAGGTACACCTGAAATAATTACAAACTATTGAAAATTAATAATATTGCGGAGGAAAAACATGGATGAATTAATTATAAGTGGTGGAAAAAAATTACAAGGGGAAGTGGATGTAAGTGCTTCTAAAAATGCGGTACTTCCTATACTTGCAGCAACAATATTAAATGGTAATAGTTGTACTATTGAAAACGCACCCATGCTTGAAGATGTATTTGTAATATGTGAGGTATTGAAGTCTCTTAAAGCAGATGTTTTTATAGATAAAATAAATAAAAAAGTTAAAATTAATACTGCGAATCTATTTGATAATGGCGCTAATGATGAATTAGTTAGGAAAATGAGGGCATCTTTTTTAATAATGGGTCCGATGAT
>JANZQE010000563.1:0-3588 GCA_038040705.1 Clostridium sp.
GCAACTAAGTTATTTACAGAAGCTCTAGTTGCTTCATCTAAATTACCATCTAATACAACTGAAGTAGTTATTTTACTAATTCCACCCGGGGCCTTTACTATGTTCTCTTCTGTTTTTGAGATTTCATAATTTCTTGTAAGCTCTCTATTTACAGCATTTCCATCAGGCGTGGTTGTCTCAATTGTATTCTTCGACCCTTCATCTACAGGGCTAGTGGATAGCCCTGTACCTGAATTATCATTCCATGTTTCAATATCATGTGAGCTTACAATTGTACCTTCTGGATCATATTTAACAGTATTTTGTTTAACCGCATCGAAATCCAGCTCAGTATTAACAGAAACTCTTACTCCAGTTTTATATATAGGTTCAAGTACTTTCATTATTTTTGCTTCTAAATTCTTTTCAACCTCTCCCTTTAGCACTTGTTGCTCGTCCGTAGATGCAGTTAAGTTATCTACCTCTGCATCATATAGCCCCTCAGTTAAAAGCACAAATTTATCAGATACTATACTCACATTTTCCTTTGGGAGATTCTCCACCGCTCCAGTTAAAAGTGATACTATCGCCCTCACCTGTGAATTATCAAGTTTAGTACCTGCTTTAAGTTTTAAGGTAACCGAAGCTCTAGCCGGTTCAGTTTCACGAACAAAGGCCGTGTTTTCCGGCAATACCAAATTAACCTTAGCTCCTTCAATTTCTGAAAAAGACTTAATAGCTCTTTCAATTTCACCAGATAAGGCTCTTTGGTACATGATTTTAGTTTCTGTATCTGTAGGTGCCATTTTACCACTATCAAAAAGTTCGAATCCATCGCTTCCTTCTGTGATTTTAACCTCTGACATAAGCTCCATTCTAAGGCTATCAACATCTGCCTTAGGAACTAGTATTGAGCTACCTGTAATCTTGTAATCAACTTTCTTGTCTTTTAACTTTGCTACAATTGCACCCGAGTCCTCTGTTGTCATATTAGAAAATAAGACATCATATTTAGTTTTTGTTGCTGCTACTAAAAAATAGATAAGGGACACTGTGACTACCACCATAAGCAAACTATAAGCTATTTTTTTGCTTCCACTTAATTTGCTCCAACTTTGAGAAAATTTATTTCTCATTTCAAGTAGCTTATTCATCGCTAGCACCCCTTACTATATCTGCATTGAATTGAATTCCCGATATGCATCTACAAGTTTGTTTCTAATCTGTACCGCTAGCTCTAAAGACAGTTTAGCTTCTTCTGTAGATAACATAACCTTATGTATATCTTCCTCTTCGCCTTTTATAAATTTCTGAGTAAGATCATCTGCTTCTAGTTGTTTATCATTAACTTCACTCAATTTTTCTTTTAGAGTGTCTAGAAAGCCACTATTTTCACTTTTATTTTCTACGTCATTCTTTTGAAACTCATTAATTGCTTTTGCATTGTTTACATAAGTACTAATATTCATATATCATTCTCCTATCTACCTATTTCTAAAGCTTTAGAGAACATACTTTTTTGGGCATTTATAGAACTTACATTTGCCTCATACGCTCTTGTGGATGAAATCATATCTGCCATTTCATTTAAAATATTTACATTAGGCATAGTAACATACCCTTCACCATCTGCATCTGGATGGGATGGATCATAAACCTTCCTTAAAGGAGAGTCATCATCTACAATGCCCACAGCCTGTACCCCTTTAAAACTTGTTTTGTATGTACCGCTAGTTTTATCTAATTCCTTTTGTAAATTCTCCTTAAATACAGCTACTTTCCTTACATAAGGCTTACCATCTTCTCCTCTTGTAGTAGTTGCATTTGCAATATTTGAAGCAATTGTATCCATTCTTAATCTTTCTGCTGTTAGACCACTAGAACTTATTCTCATTCCGTTAAAAACATTATTCATTATGTATTATTTCCCTCCCGATATAATGTAACTTTTAAGTGAAATCTTACTATTAACTTGCTTAACTAATGCATTGTACATTAATGTATTTGCTGCTTGATTGGTCATTTCAAGGTCAATATCTACGTTATTACCGTCTTGCCTCATGCTACTGCTTTCGTCTTTTTTTACAGTGACTTGTCCACTATTACTACCCGCTTGTATATGTTTACTATTATCAGTTTTCATACTATTTCCACCCATGCTATCTTTTAAGGTATCCTCAAACGTAACATAGAACTTTTTATATCCCTTTGTATTAATATTTGCAATGTTATTTGCAATAACTTTACTTCTCAGCGCTGAAGCATCCATACTTTTTGTGAGCATGTTATATGTGTTTTCGCTTACTGAATTTCCATTTATATTCAAAATCACCATCTCCCCCTATTACTAGTTAGACAAATAATCTAAAATCCCTTCTTGAAATTCCATATTTCACTAAAAATTCGATAATTTAATATAAAATACACCAATTTTCCAACCCTATTAGTTCATTATATACTAAATATGTATTTTAGTGAACGTAGTTTTGCTAATTTCTACTAATTAAATTTACTTCTAAATTCAAGTCGTCATAATTAACTGTTAAAACGGATTTTTTAATTGCTATGTTGCTTTGTGAACATTATTCGTTTTATTCATTTTAAATTTACATTCTATTGTTTCATTATGCATTATTGTTGTAATTCGTATATGGATTTTTTTAAATATAAAAAAGAGGCTTGAATTTATTTTTTCAAGTCTCTTTTTATATTATTCTATTAAACACCATTTGATTTATCATCTAACATTTTCTAAAATTTTCAAGGCATCCTGAGGGAATCTATTGGATTGAGCCATCATAGCGGTTGAGGCTTCAATAAGAATATTATACTTAGCATATTCCATCATCTCTTCTGCCATGTCTGTATCTCTTATACCACTTTCAGCAGATTGTACTTTTTCTGCCATCCCTATTGTAGAATTATAGTTACTTTCAAGTCTATTCTCTATAGCACCATATTTACTTCTTGCACCAACAACTACAGAAAGTGCTTTGTCTATGTTGATTAAAGACTCATCTATATTATCTACATCTATGTTATTATTATTAAGTTCTAATCCATCGGTAGTTAAATCATATTTTGGGATGTTGATTTTCTCTCCTACATTAGCACCTGTGACAGCTTCTATACTGTCGCCTCCTGATAAAAGCTTAACTTTATTAAATTCTGTATTATTTGCCATGTCATCAGCACCCTTGACCATTTGGTCTATTTCACTTTGAATAATGACTTTATCTGCGTCACTTGTGGTTCCTCCTGCTCTTACTAATAATTCTCTAACTCTTTGTAAACTATTAGTAATACCCTCCAAACCACCTTGAGCTGTTTGAAGCATACTAACTCCATCTTGAGTATTTCTTGCTGCTATTTGGAGCCCTCTTATCTGCATTCTAAGCCTCTCACTTTGAGCTAGGGCGTTAGGATCCTCTTTAGCACTATTTATTTTAACACCAGAAGATAATCGCCCTAGAGCTGCACTTTGCTTTTTAATGTTCTGGCTATATGCTTTATATATATTTAAAGATGCAATATTCTTATTTATTCTCATGAAATCAACTCCATTAAAGTTTTTTTTACTATCTACTCTAATATATCGGATATATGTAG
>JANZQE010000564.1:0-2640 GCA_038040705.1 Clostridium sp.
TAAAAAGGTTATTAATGATGATAAAATCGAAGCCCTTGTTTACAAAGAAATCTTTCACAGTCAAGATTGGATTCATCTAGATAGAGGAATATTAACTCAAGATGAAGATGTAAAAGCAATATCACAAAGAATCCCTAATTACGAGGTACATATTAAGAAATGTAGGGATAACTGGATTGACATATTGACCCCTAATGAAGATACCGTACAAATGGTCAAAGACCTAAAACAAAAGGGTTTTAAATTATATCTCCTATCAAATTTTCATTCATTAGCTTTTGAAAATATTTATTCAAAGTATGATTTTTTTAAATGTTTTGATGGTGGCGTTATATCTTACAAAGAAAATCTTATAAAGCCTGAAACTGAAATATATACTAAACTTTTGGATACCTATGGTCTAAAGGCAAAAGAGTGCTTATTCATTGATGATACCTTAGCAAATACTGAGGCAGCAGATAGACTTGGCTTTAATACAATTCATTTTACCAATTGTGAAACATTGAAGGAAGATATAAATAAGTTTATTTGATTTTTCACCCCCTTAAATTTTTGTATTTTGACGTATATGAAAGAGTATAGTTTTAATTTTTTCGTTAATAAGGATATAATAAAAATAGAAAGGCAGGTAACTACTTAAATGAAGCAACTAAAATTTAAAGCTTGGGATAGTAGCAAACAAAAGATGCATAAACTACAAGGAATGACTTTTGATGCCAAAAGTTACATACCATCAGACCTAAAGCTACCTGGTTTACCTTGGAGGCCAATTCAAGAATATGAATTATTACAATGGGTATATTTATCCGACAAAAATGGAGTCGATGTATACGAAGGAGATTATATTGAAATTTCATCCACTGTTTACAATGTAGTTTGGGATGAAACCATAGTGAATTTTCAACTTCAATCTAAAGGAAGCTCTTCACCTCGCAATATTCTTGATATCCCTCTTGGAGATATTATCGGAAATAAATTTGAAAATGAAGAATTAAACAATAAATAATAGATCAAAAGGGACTGCCCCAAGATTTCATACGAAATCTTGGGGCAGTCCCTTTTATTATTCCACTTGAGTTACTTGTATATACCTAGTATTTTAGCTTATCTAAATACATTTTATAATATCCTTAAATCATTGATTTAAAGCCATCTATTAGGTATATAATACTTTTTATGCTTTTATATTAACTAATTATATCTGATTGTATTTTATGTAACGGTGGCAAATGGGTGGCACTGCCACCATAAAACTCAACTTTAGTATTAACCTACATCCCATATCTCAACCCGTTAATATTTCTATATTTATACTTAACATGCTATAAAATAGTGCGTATGAATTTAGTTTCCTTAATCAACAATAATTATAATCCACTCCTGCTTATACGTCAACAATCAACATATTTCATTTTTATTCTACCTTTCAATAAAGGAAGACATAAAAAGGAAAAAAATACACATGATTTCTCTTTTTTTAAGAATAATCATGCGTACAAACCTCCGACCTTCAGATTCGGAAGAAGCAGTTTTTGTTAAGTTTAGATAACCTCCAAACCCTTATAAATAACCATTTTATTTTTTAACTAAGTTTAGGTAATACCTATTTGTTTTAAACTATAAGGGGCAAACTAAAAGCAACGGTTTTGTTTAATTTTATTGGGTGTATTTGTACACCGTATCTATTTAATGCTAATGCCTGCTATTATGTTATTAATTCTTAAAACCTTACCATCAACAGTAAATCCTTATTTTAAAGTTTGAATAATACTTTATATTGTGCTGTGGTTGATACTGCTGTTTTTTTTGGTATTAATTTATTACCTCACTTTTTAAGAAGAATGTGACTCAAGTTTCAAAATAAAGAATAGTTTAAATTGAACTATTCTTTATCTTGGACTTACACTAAGTTTTTATGGTTTACTGATTGTGGAGGCTGTTGAAGCCATTTATTTTCAATCATAATATTTGCACCTTTTTTACCATACTTCATAACTTCGGCAACACGTTTAATATACTTGGTATGAAGGTCACTTCTCATGGTATCTGCCATTGCAATACCTAAACTACTTACACCTTGTGAAATTAATACTGCGATATGGCTCATCATTAATTTTTCTGATTAGGGCGATACTTTGGAAATTGTTACAAAAGAATCTGTAGTAGTTGGGATTGGAATACCTTCCTCAATTAATAATCCACTAAAATAATAGATACCTTCTGTTGAAATATCATTACCTTCGAAACAAAAGTCTCTAACCTTTTTATTCTTACTAACTTGCCCAAATCCAGTTGCTATTGCGCTCCCAACTGTGTTACTAAAAATACTAGAAAACATATGAGTTATTTCGATTGCAAGTAGTGGTCTTTTCACCCCAAATAAATCTGTCATAAAACTTTGGTCTTCTACATAAGTAACATTTTCTGCAATTTCTACGCGGGGTGCTCTTATATATACTCCCTTTGATAATTTTATATCAGTTGAATTATTATAAAGGTCAATGTTTTCATTAATACGTTTAGTGAAATACATTCTAATATCAGAACGTGCTATTAGGTTTAAAATTAAAGTGTAATTGTGCATTCCTACTCTCGACATAAAACACAAATAAGCTAAATAAAAGTGGTCATCAAATAACC
>JANZQE010000565.1:0-5840 GCA_038040705.1 Clostridium sp.
AGTATCGGCTTTATCGGAAGTATCGGCAGTATCGGCAGTATCGGCAGTTTCGGCAGTATCGGCAGTATCGGCAGTATCGGCAGTATCGGCAGTATCGGCAGTATCGGTTACTTTACATTCAATAGTCGCCTGACTTGCAGTTAAGTTTGTAACAGATACGTTATCGACATTGGAGCCATCTGCGCTACCTAGATCTATAGTTGGCGTTTTAACAATAGGTTTAAGGTCATTGTCATTGTCATTGTCATTGTCATTCTTATATTCTTTACTTATCGTTTCTATTTTGGAGTCAGAAGAATCTTTCCAATCAACATGATTTAGAATAGTTTCTTCAAAACTGACTTCTGAGTATTTTCTAACAAAATACTTTTTTGATTCTGTTTCTAATTTATCAAACTCATCAGTATAGAATTTTTCTATTACCGAAGAGCCCTTGCTATTGTCTTCGGTATAGCATATCACTACACTGGACGTCCAATGGATTACAAAGTCACCCTCGCTTAATCGATCAAGAGCAATATTCAATTGTTCAGCTTCTGCCTGATTAATATGTGAGCGTATTACTAAAGCCCTATGTAATTGCCCCCACCAGTATCTTCTATTATAGCCAGTATTACTTTTTTTACTGTTTTTTGGCGCAAATAATTTGCTTAAATAATGTATGCTAGCTTCAATTTGATCTTCAGCTTTTTTTAATAAATCTGGCGAACCAATTTTCGCTTCTACAACATGAGCTTCCAATATAGGTTTATTGTTTTGACCTAATTTCAGTGATAATTGTAATAAGTCTGCTCTATTAGAGCTATCTTGTAATTTAAACCAGTGTTGGCATGAATCTAGAGGTATCCACTGGCTAAGCAGATAACCCTGCGGTTCAGAAATTGCCTTAATAGACAATGCATAGCCGTATAAGTTCCTTACAGCTTCGTTATTACCTAGAACGGCTTTGATGTTAGCAACACCTGATAAAGACTCATTCAGACGTAGTACTTCGTCAACTAACCTTAATAATGTTTCTTTATGAAGATAATGCATAATACCGGAAATATGGTTATATATACTTTCCTTAAGCTTTTGTTGGGCATGGTGAGCAGTTGATAAAGTAACATTTAGCTCGCCATAATGACCATAGCCAGAACTAAAGCTGATCACCTTATGATTTTCATTATTTCCCTTCTTCAGTAAATTATAATCAAAGTATTCATCAATGTTGACCACCCATTGCGATATCTGATGTAGAGTCTCAATAAAATCAATGTCATCTTGCTCATATTCCATTTTCGATACTACAAAATACTGCTCATTTTCACTTCGATTAGATACTTCAAGGTTAGCAGTCAAGTTTGCGTGTTTAGATTGGATGGCAATCTGTCTTTGGCTAAGGCGTAGTTCACGTAAGTTATCTTGTTGTTGGATAATAGGTTTTGGATAATAGATGATTGGAAAGACTAAGCTCCGATCCTTATTTGATTGTAAGGATATAGTAGGCGCTGGATCAGTCTTACCATAAGTTCGTGTTTGTAAAAAGCTGAAATTAAAGACCATATCAAAGCGACCAAGCTCAGTTACATCTTGCGTTTCAAGTACTGATTTTAAACTCCTATTAATTTGGTCCGCTTCAGAGTTAAAATGGCTAATTCTTAATTCTATTACCTTGTCCTTTTTAGCAAACTTATCTACTAAATCTTCTTGCCAATTCTTCAATGTGTTTACTGCATTTAATTTCGACATACCAATAGTATAGACAGAAATATGTAATGAATAATGAATGCGACTTGGATCTTTAATTAGTGAGTTCTGACAGTATTTTGTCAACCCAGACAGTAATGAAGGTAGGTTCGTTACGTTTGTTGCCAGTATACGTAACCCATCTTTTGCATGAAAGTAGACTTTTTGGTAATCATTGAGAGTGTTATAAACAATATTTTCTTCAGGGGTAATAGCTTGCACATCCTGAGTATCTTCATCATCATCGGTTTCTTTAAGCAAAGCCTGTACAGATAAGTCAATATTATCATCAAGAGGCTTACCAATATAATGCAGCCAACCAAAAGACTTAGAATGAGTACTTATACCCTGTTTTTGTTTGAGCGCAAGAACTGGTGTTTCAATCTCAGACTGAACAAAAACATCATCAATTCCATTCTTGGTAAATATATAGTTCGAACCACTATATATATCAGAAATAGCAAAGGTAATAAAATCTATCTGGGCAGAAATTAATTCAAATACAGCTGGGTGATAACCATTAATTAAAACACCCTCTATTGCATTAAAGCCACTATGACCTAGATTCTCAGTCATAAAGAAGCCGTAATAGAACCTTTCCTTAATATCTTGTGCAATATAAGTTTCAGATGTCATTATTTTTTCTAATGCTAAGCTATACGCGTCTAAAAGTGTTTGAGATTGATTTCTGGCAACATATAACCCTTCATGGATAACACACTTTAACAAATTATTATAGGCGATGCTTAGATCTTGAAATGCTGACTGAATATCTTCAGTCTGTGAAAAATCATAATCTTTGAAAATATCGATAACTTTCATATCACTCAAGCCTAGACTTGTTAAGCGACAAGCCTCTTCTTGATTTGAAGCATGATAAATTGCTTGATAGATTTGTTTATTCATTACTAGTATTGGTAGAAGATAGCCTGCATTAGCCTCTAATTTTTGTAATATTATTTTTGCGAGTTGAACATGTAACCGCTCGATTTGAAACTCCGATAATTTCCATTTAAATAAATATACTTCAGTACTTTCTCCAATTATCTTTGTCTCAAAAACCACATGTGGATTAGAGGTAGATGAGCGATAGGTAGTATCTTCATTAAGTGGTACAAACTGCACAACACAATTTTCGATCGCTAAATCTAACTTCTCGATATAATCCTCTATACCACCTAGCACCCCTTTCAATACAGACTTAGCCAGCTCATCCTTATTTATATTATCATTTTGGGCATCTTTACTATTAAAATCATGCTGAAAATGTTTAATTTTAATAGTGATTAGCGAAATACTACGAGGTTGATGCTCATTACTAAACCTTTCTAAAGAAAAATTCAAACCTTTACATACAGCTTCAAAGCTATGGCAATTAAAAGAAGGTATACTTGCATTAGAAGAAACCTCTTCCTTTTCTTCTTTTATATTTAAAGCTTTTAATACGGGTAATAAGTCTGTTTCAATGAGCTTTGATTTACAATCATTATCTGCATTGAGGATAAAACTTTCGATGTAAGAAAAGTACAGATCAATATCTGTTTTACTACCCGAGATATCGGATACCCTAACTTCAGAATTTTCCCTTAAGTATTTTCTAACTTTATCAAGATCTTTTGTTTTTCTACTACCTTGATTATATAGTCGGTGAGAAATAAACTGATGGGCAGTTTTTAAATACTGATGGCCTTTTTTACTCTTAAACAACTTTATATCATCTTCAACACGCAGATAAGGAATACCTAAGTTAGTTAGGCTTGAGAATAAACTGCATAACAAACCATCGTAATCTTCACTATATTCGTCACCTGAAGAATAATTCTCTAACCATCTTTCAAGCAGATCCGCTTTTTGACTCAATGTCAGAGGCACTAGATTATCTATTAACATTAAATAATCGTTTAGCTGATTATAATGTTGTTCTCCAAGCGTTAGACCTTCCTTTTCAGCTGTTTCCTTTAACCATTTATTATAATTACCTTCTAATGAATCCCAAACTTTGTTACTCGTACAGACAAAGAAGTCCGCGAGTCCACCTTTATCTGTTGTATGATCAATACCTACTAGTAGAACCAATAGTCTTTCAACACCCTCATCAACAGTGGTTCTATTACGATACCAAGTTAGCTTATCTTCTTCATCTAGCCATGAATTAAGTCTTAGTCTAGTGAAAGCTTCTGTATCATTGCTATTTAGCTTCAAAGTTTGCCAATGCTGAACCAAGCCATGAGCAACCCTTAAGTATGATGCACAAACACCTGCAGGATATAATGCTATTATTTTTTCAAAAATTGACAGTACCTGATTAGGCATTAAGCTTTGAGTGATAATCCTGGTTTCACCAGCATGAGTCAATGAATTATCGATAGTCTCTTGTAAATAGTCAGTATAAGCAGATAAAAACAATTCGCTTGAAAGGTTCATAATTATTTCTTCTTTAATCATTTATTTTTTAATTAATAGCTGAAGCCGATTAATCAGTAATCTAGATAAATCTTAAGGGTTATTAACTATTGAAATAGCATCTGATAGCTCGATTAATAGTCCAGACTGCTTCAGGCCTTCCTCTACCCAACTAACATCTATATTAAGTACCGAGTCATCATTACGCTCTAATTGCCAAGCAATAGCCTCTTGAATCTGCTGACCTTCTATAGCAATACCAAAATGGGTATAAATTCTGCTCAAGAAATCATTAAGCTTAATACGTGTACCACTTTCAATTAGAGAATATACAAACAATCTTATTAGACTAGGCGTTAGTATAAAACGTTGTCCTGAACCTTTCTGCGGAATTACCAACCCTATATTTTTTGACATTCTTCTAAATACATCTGAGCTATGTTTATCAACTTGCGTATAATCGCTTGATTTTAGATCTTTCTCTTTGCCAACTGAGCGCATCACTCTATAAATAATTTCTTCAGACTTACTGAAAGAGGATTCGGCCAGTTTTCTTACATTGTCTTTAGTAGTCGCACTCGGATTACATACAATCCATGCATAATTTCCGTGATAGTTGTCAGTTTTGTGATTATTCTGATCAATTTGGGTAGAACGAGCCATAATAGAGCGTAAAACTTGAAGTACACAAAGCTGCTGCAAGAGCTCGATTTTTTCAAGCTTGCTTATCTTAGAGCTTAATAAATTGAGCATTTCATTAGCAAATAAAAAGCCTTCAATAATATAACTCTTCGGAATAGTTGCCAGAGTAGCTGAACGATTATCGTTATCTTCAATATCAAATTCACTTAAGGTGCTTTCTACAAAGTTGCAGATTTCTTCTAACTGATGAGTTTCATCTTTTAGTAGTTGTACTAGCATACTCTCGAGATTCTGCTTTAAATTTGGCAAGTTAAATTCCAAATGTTGATAAGCAGCGTTTTCTTCAATTTTCTGTAATGTTGATTTAATAGCGATATCGTTAGTAAATAAAAATGCTATCTGTAAAAATAATGCCTCTCCACCTCGAGCCATGAAGTTATGACGATCTAATTGAAAACGTTTAGCGCTATCTGACCAACTGCCATATTCTTCAGAAGAATGTGGCCAGGTTATTTCTCTTCCAAGAAAGCTAGGGGTAATTGGCATAAAGCTATAAGTAGACCATGTTCGGTTATTAGCAATACCAACAAAGCCATATAACAGATTTTGTAACGTGTTCACCAAATTATTTTTTTCTGCATCAGATAGACCTCGCTGAGTTTTAGCTCCCAACTCATCCAAAGCGTCTAAAAAAGATTGTTGATGAACAGGATGACGCGTATCCAGCTTTGATTGACTAAAAAAACTAAAAAGTTTAAGTGGAAGTCTGGATTTTGGGAAGTAATATTTGCTATCCTCACTGACATTAAATGAGTTATCACTTTGGTTAATTTTGAGTTCATCAGTAGTAATTTTTTTTTCACTCTTTTTAGAATGAAAGACCAAGAGGAACTCTGATAAATACTCTATAGGAGTTTGGTCGGCTAAAAACCTTCTACCATAGACTTGAATAGCAATATTGGTTTTACTGTCAGCTTTAAAGCTAGCTCTAGGAAATTGAATTGCATTAATATCAGTCATTACTACCCTTCCATTCTAATGGTCTTGTGCTCGCCCAATTGTTCGAA
>JANZQE010000566.1:0-4587 GCA_038040705.1 Clostridium sp.
TGAAATAAAGAAATGGCTTCAATCTCAAGAGGTTCACACAACCAACCGTCTTGTTCATAGGAAATTTAATAGAAAACAAGTAATTGTCCCTTATATAGATTATATGTGGGATGCTGATACAGCATCTTTTATAAATTATGCAGACAAGAATGATAAATACGGCTATTTTGTTTTAGCAATTGATATCATGTCAAGATATATTTGGACTAAAGCTGTTAAAACCCCTTCAGGGAAAGAAACAAAGAATGCTTTAGAACTTTTCTTTAAAAAAGGGAGAATTCCCGAACGTCTCAGATCGGATCAGGGAAGTGAATTCTCAAATGATCTCATGGAGAAGTTTTATGAGAAACGTAACATAAAACATTTTGTTACTCAAAATGAATTGAAAGCAAATTATGCAGAGAGAGGAATTCAAACCCTGAAAGGTAAGTTATCAAGATATATGAGATCAAAACAAACTCATAGATGGGTAGATGAACTAGATAATATTACTTCAGCATATAATAATACTGTTCACCGATCGATTAAGCAAACCCCTGCTTCTGTAACTAAGGCAGATGAAATAAAATTATGGAGATTATTATATAACTTAAAGAAACAGTTGACTCCTCCAAAGTCTTTTAAATTTGATATAAATGATACTGTGAGGATTTCTAAGATAAGAAAACCATTCCAAAGATATTACAGTGAACATTGGACTAATGAATTTTTCTACATTAAAAAGAGGAGTATGTATCAATATATACCTATTTATACATTAGTAGATTACTATAAGGATAAAATATTAGGAACTTTTTATGAAAAAGAACTTCAGAAAGTATATGTTGATAAAGAGACAACATATAATATAGAAGAAGTACAAGACGAACGAATACGCAACAGAAAAAAAGAATCTTTAATCAAATGGATGGGATGGCCAGACAAATTTAGTTCTTGGATTTTAACTTAAGATATTGTTAATTTTAAAAAAGTTTAGCATGTTTGTATGAATCTGATTTCTGCTGTTTGAGTTAATTGTTTAAATAGAACTGTTGTTATAGATCAGATTTACTTCAGGCTGATATGGCAGAGAGGGAACATCTGATTTATTTCTCATCTGATTTCTCCACACAAGATAGAGTTTCAGGGGGTTTTATTATAAATTTACCCTTTGTTTTAAATTTGGAAGGTGAATGGAAATGTGCTGTTTTAGACTTTTTTATAAGAACTGATAATACTGATACTCATTCGTCACAGTTTATTTATATATTAGCTGATTTCTGTGAAACCTCTATTATCCTACAAACTAAAGAAATCTCTATCCTAAGAAAGATACACTTAAACACAAGTGTAGAATATTACGATTTTGCTAATCCTTTATACATTCGATTAAAACAAAACAGTCTTACAGATTTTGAATTAGTGTTTCTGAATAGTTTTCTACTTCCAATAATATTAACTAAGCCAAGTAAAATTGAATGCTTGCTACATTTCATTAAAGATGAGTGAAGAATTTCAAACATGGAAGCATCATTTCATTCAGCAAGCAAAAGGACTTATACCACATCAGAAGAGGTTTTATAAAGTTAGCATGCAACAGGGTAAAGGAGACCAACCAACTATTAAAATGGTTTCTCCTACTGAGCAGGTTGTAGAAAGAGCTAAATCAGATCTAGTTCAACCTCCTTCTGTCTATGATCCGGTTACAGGAGTGATGCAGCAAACAAGTGGGAAACATCTCAAAATACCCACACCACGTAAACGTAAGGGGGGTATATTAAAAAATAAATCAGCTAAGAAAAGGAGGATTGTAAAAAAAAAAAAATCTTCAGGTAAAAGCAGGAAAGGAAGAAAAACTAAAAGAGTTGTATCTAAAAAGAAAAAGCCAAAAAAAAAGAGATCTAACCCTAAAAAGAAAAGAGGTCATAATGATTATATTTAAAGAACATCACTAAAACTATACATCATTCTCTATCAGGTTGTAGAGGAGGATAGATCTCTAGAAATTGAAAATGAGTTATGTTAATAATTTTCCCAAAACAGAATTTGGGTATATTCCTGCTTTAGCATTATTTGAAAAACCATCTGTGAACAGTGGGATTATAGGATATAAATGGATACAATACCGTCCCATATCTCAAATATCTAGTAATGGTAATTTACAATTTACCATATCTGGCACTTCAAACTATTATGTTAATTTAAAAAATACATACTTACAAAGTAAAGGGCAAATTATTAATACAGGAACTCAAAAACCCATAACAAAACTAGATAACGTAGCTTTAGAAAACCTACCTCTCCAAACTCTTTGGAGTCAGGTGGATCTGTCTTTCCAACAAAAGATAATTAATTCTCGAGTAGGTACTAATTATGCTTATAAAGCATATATTGACACAATTCTTAACAATTCCAGTGATGAGATGTTGAATCAGTTAACTTCGCAACTATTCGTTAAGGATGATGCAAAGTTTTTTGATCACCAAATCAATCAAGGGTATAGATTAAGAAAAACATTCACAGCAGGAGGTAAGGAACTGGAGATGGAAGGACCGTTATATCTGGATATATGCCAACAGGAACGACCAATTTTAAATGGTGTTGATATAAATTTAAAATTTTGGCCTAACAAACCAACATTTGTAATAGCGTCACAGAGTGGAGATTATTATTTTAAAATTAATGATGCTGTTCTAAATGTTTGTATGGTTGAGGTCTCACCAGCTATATTAGTAGGTCATGCAGCAGCTCTTAAAGAATCAACTGCTTTATATCCCTACCAACAATCAGATTTCAAAGCTTTTAGTATCCCTAGTGGTCAATATGAACATTCAATAGATAACATTTTTCAGGGAGATATTCCTTCTGATTTGGTTGTGGGACTAGTTTCCTCTAAAGCATACCAAGGGTCTTATGATAAAAACCCTTTCAACTTCCATAATTTTGATTGTAGTTATTGTGGGTTTTTTATAAATGGTGTTTCTACCCCTACACAACCTTACCAACCTCTCTTCTCCAATGAAGCAAATAAGAAGAAAGGGAAAAGAGCACTTCCTGACTCTAAGCCTCCCTCTGAGAGGGACGGGTTAGAACATTCACCTCCTAGTGAGAAGATCCCATCAATTACCACAGATGATTCTAGCGATAATGTAGCTTATGTAAATTCTTATCTCAGTTTATTTGGTCAAAAATATCATTCAGCTAAAAATATACCAATTTCTATGGCTGAATACCCTTTTGGTTATTGTCTTTACAAATTTCAAGTTAGTGAAAATGCGACAGATGAAGAAGGGGAAAATGGTTTTGTTTCAATTCCTCGTCGTGGTCATACACGACTAACCTTAAAATTTAGAAAACCACTCCCAGAGGGGGTTACTGTTATTATTTATGCACATTTTCCTCGCATTTTGCAAATTGACGAAGCAAGAAACATTACTGTTTAAAAGAACCAGCCTGAGAGAAAGTGAACATTTAAGTTTGTATAGCAAAGGGGGGTAGTATGTCTTATGCTTTAAATAATGAAAATATATTCCAATTTATTATGAAAGATGAATTAATGCTCGAAGCTTTAGATGGTATATATCCAATAGATAAACTTCCAATGTTTAAACATCCTGCTAAATTTTATATTATCAATTCTGACCCATCTTTTTTACCAGGCAGACATTGGGTATGTATCTTTTCTCCTCATAACTCTCACCCAGAATTTTTCGATTCTTTAGGAAAAGCACCATCTTTTTATTCTGATGTTATACCAAAATTCTTAGGAAAGAAATATGTATATAATTCTATAAGATTTCAACCACATAATTCATCTACCTGTGGGTTATATTGTTTATACTATCTTTACCACAGGTTTAGAGGTCTCACATTTCTAGAGATTTTAGAAAGATTTAGCAGAGATCTAGAACATAATGATGCAGTGGTTATTGATTTTTATAGAAGTTTCGAATAGAGATAGTTTCTGTTAGTTATTATTCAAACACATCTATCAATAATATAACAAGGAAAATGTATATCATTTGAAATCATTCCGATTACCAACCGTTATATAAGGTTGGGTCATAATATTCATACCATTTCACCTAACAACCGCTATATAAGGTTGACTCATAATACTCATCTATATAAAGTGGTAGTGATTAACTAGATAACTATGAAGATAGGTATCTGGTTTTATCTATATTACTTTAACAACCGCTATATAAGGTTGATCATGATATTTATTCACATTATCTCACCAACCGCTATATAAGGTTGATTCATAATATATCGAATACATTAATCCTTTGTATAGTAGATAGATGTTGTAAACATTAGCTAATACTGCTTTCATGCAGAGAAAGTATGATAAAATAAATAAAAATATAAAATTCATAAAAATAAAAAAAAATAATAAAATTATAAACAAACAAATAATTTAAATATTATAAAATTATATACATATTTCTTTAAATAAACAATTCCAAATTTTAATACATAAGGAGTGTATTTTAAAAGTTTGCGCGCCGAAAACCACCATTTCAAGCGTGGTCCTATGCTGCACATGCGAGCTGCACTTCACCCAAACTTTTTTTAAAATACACTCCTTATACTACTCTTGGTACA
>JANZQE010000567.1:0-7245 GCA_038040705.1 Clostridium sp.
TGAAGTTTTCTATCCTTAAAATGCTTTCTACTTTATTTAAATTTTCTGACTCTTTTATTTTTTCTATAGATTTATTTATATCACTTTCTGAACTTTTGTGGGTAATAAACACTAAAGATACAAAATCTGCATGTTTAACATTCTGAGTAACAGATACTATACTTACATTATTTTTCCCGAATATAGATGCTATACCACCTAAAACTCCTTTTTTATCGCGAACATTTAATCTTATATAAAATTCCGAACTATTTTCTTCTGAATTCTTTATTCTTTTAAGTCCTAAATAATTTTTAGAAGGCTTATCTATTACCATATTTTCGTTATTTCTTAAAATTGATATTATATCACCTACAACAGCGCTACCAGTAGGTAATTCTCCTGCTCCTCTACCATAAAGCATTAAATCTCCCACTGCATTTCCTTTTATAAAAATCGCATTAAAGGAATCATTAACATTTGCAATTGGATGAGTAGATGGTACTAAAGTTGGATGCACCCTAAGTTCCAATTGATTGTTTTCCTCTTTTCCAATTGCTAAAAGCTTTATTACATATCCAAATTTCTTTGCATACTCAATATCTATAGAAGTAACATTATTTATACCTTCTCTATATATGGAATCAGGATGAACCTTCGTACCAAATGCTAAAGAAGCCATAATTGCAAGCTTATATACCACATCATATCCTTCTACATCAGCTTTTGGATTGGCTTCAGCATAGCCCTTTTGCTGTGCCTCTTCTAGTGCGGTTTCAAAGCTCATTCCTTCTAATGACATTTTGCTTAATATATAATTAGTAGTTCCATTTACAATACCAGTAATTTGCTCAATTTTATTAGCTGTAAGGCTTTCATTAATTTCACGAATGATAGGTATTCCGCCTCCTACACTTGCTTCATAGTAGAACATAACATCTTCATCTTCAGCTGTAGCAAATAGTTCCTCACCCCAATTAGCAAGTACAAACTTATTTGCAGTTACTACATGTTTTTTTGCTTTCATTGCTTTTAGCATATAGTCTTTTGCTTCACCGGAACCACCTATGAGCTCTACTACGATTTTTATATCCTCATCATTTAATATATCTTCAATATTATCTGTAAGGATTTCACTTGGAACGATTATTCCTCTATCCATGCTTATATCTCTTACTAATATCTTAGCTATTTCTATTTCATAACCTGAACGTTTCATTATTTCATTTTTATTTGTATCTAATATGTTCCATACTCCTCTACCTACATTTCCAAGTCCGAGTATTGCTATCTTTATCTTTTTCATATTTATCACCCTTCCTATTATATTCAATTATAAAAAACTTTTATTTACTCTCACTTTCAAAGGTAGCATAAATTGCTCTTATAGCATTTTCAAAGTCCTCATTTTCAATTCCTACAATTATACTTAGCTCATTTGACCCTTGATTTATCATTCTAATATTTATTTCACCCTTAGCTAAAGCACTAAAGACTTTTCCTGATACTCCCTTTGTTCTTATCATACCTTTTCCCACAACTGCTACTAACGCCATATTAGGATATACTATTAAAGAATCTGGGCTACACTGTTTTTCAATTTCCTCCAATATTTTTTCAAGCTTATCCTCTAATTCATTATCATCAATTATAAGCGAAAGTGAATCAAGGCCTGAGGGTATATGTTCAAAAGAAACATCATTATTTTCTAAAATTGATAGAACCCTAAGGCAATATCCCTTTTCTCTTTTCATTAGTGTTTTTTCTATCGCTATTACTGTAAAATCTTTTTTTCCAGATATTCCAGTTATATCTCTGATTTTGATTTCAGCACTATCGTCTACAATATAAGTTCCTTCATCTGCGGGTTTATTAGTGTTTCTTATATTTGTTGGAATACCATCCTTTTTTACAGGGAAAATTGCCTCTTCATGAAACACATTAGCTCCCATGTAAGAAAGCTCCCGAAGTTCTTTGTATGTAATTTCAGAAATAGGCTTTGGATTATCTACTATACGAGGATCTGCCATTAGGAATCCTGATACATCAGTCCAGTTTTCATACACTATAGCTCCTACACTTTTAGCAATTATAGCCCCTGTTATATCTGATCCGCCACGTGAAAATGTTTTTATTTTACCATCCGTTGTTGCTCCATAAAATCCTGGAATTACCGCTTTGTAAATTTTTGATAATTTAGCTCTTACTGCATCATATGTAGCTTCTTCATTGAGTTTTCCGTTTTTCTTAAAAATAATTATTTCAGCTGCATCCACAAATGGAACTCCTAAATAATGAGATAGTATTAGTCCGTTGAAATATTCTCCTCTACTTGCCACATAATCCTTAGTTGCACCGTTAATTATCTTTTCCTTTAAGTCCTTTAGGTAGCTTAATATATCAAAGGTTATATTAAGATCTTTGCATAACTTTGTGTATCTTTCTTCAACACATCTATAGACCTCGTCAAAAGGTACCCCCTTTTGCACATGTTCCTGGCATAAATATAGAATATCTGTAATTTTATAATCATTCACATCTCTTTTACCTGGAGCTGAAGGCACTATGTATCTTCTTCGGGCGTCTGCCAAGATTATATCTCTAACCTTTGCAAACTGACCGCTGTCAGATAGTGAACTTCCTCCAAACTTTGCAACAATAATCCCATTCATAATATACCCCAACCTTTCTATTTGTAAGTAATAGCCCCTTTGTAATCTATATCTAACTGCTTAACTACCCATTTATCTTTAAGCACCGACAGGTATTTAATTATTTCTACAGCAAATTCTTCGTCTTCCTCATTAATTATATTCATAATTGTAGGTCCTGCACCACTTAAAAATACACCCTTAGTATCTAGTCCTTTGCATTTTTCAGTAATATCAGCATAATTATTTATAAGTTTTCCTCTATGGTCTTGGTGAAGCTTGTCTTCACATCCTATCCCTATCATGTCCATATTCCCATTACTAAGTGACGCTATCAGAAGTGCTGTTCTTCCTATATTAAATAACGCATCTTCATAAGACACTAATTTGGGCAGTACACTTCTAGCTTTTTCTGTGGATAAAGTAAAATCTGGTATTAAAGCACAAAATTTGAACTTCTTATTTAATTTTATTTGCTCAACATATATATTTTCTTTATCTTTAATTGAAACAGCCATACCTCCATATAATGCAGGTGCTAGATTATCTGGATGACCCTCAATTTTAGCAGCTATTTCTAATATTTCGTTCGTGCTTAGCGCCCCCGATGCAATTCCACTTGCTGCCATAACGCCACCTAATATGCATGCGGCGCTACTTCCAAGTCCTCTTGACACTGGTATATCACACTGCATTTTAATCCTAATTCCATGGCTTTTATATCCAATCTGGTCAAAACACTTTTGCATTGATGTATATACTAAGTTATTTTTATTTTTAAATTTTTCATCGCACCCTATAAACTCTATCCCCTTATCTATCTCTTCAAATTCAAATGTATTATATAAATTAAGGGCTATACCTAAACAATCAAATCCTGGTCCAAGGTTTGCACTTGTTGCTGGAACTCTTATTTTAATCATTTTATTCACCTACACTTTCAGAAAATCATTAATTACATTTTTCATATTTTCTTTATTAGATACGTTTTTATAGATTATTTCCTTGTTTTTCAATTCCACAATTGAATAAGGTACTTTAAGGCCTGTGTGTTTTGAGAGTTCATTAATCAATTCAAAATCGTCAAAGCCATCTGTACCTACTGAAATACTATCACACACATTTCTTGTAAACTTAAATGGACTTGCTGTAGATACTATAATTGTTTTTGTATTATCATCAGATTTTTCCTTGTATTTTTTATACACTGAATAAGCTACAGCCGTATGGGTATCTATTACATAATTAAATTTATTGTATACTTCTTTTATACTTTCATATGTTTCTTTGTCTGTTGCAAATCCAGCATGAAAATCTTTTAAGCCATTCTTCATACCTTGGGTTATTTCATACTTTCCATCTAAACTCAGTTTTTTCATTAATTTCGTGATAACTTCTTCATCCCTACCACTTAAATAATAATTTAGTCTTTCTAAATTACTAGATACAAGAATGTCCATAGATGGTGATGCTGTAATCATAAATTTTCTATGTGTATCATAAACGCCTGTTCTTATAAAATCGGAAAGTACATTGTTTTCATTTGATGCACATATGAATTTATTTACTGGCAGACCCATTTCACTTGCATAATATGCTGCAAGAATATTTCCAAAATTCCCAGTTGGAACCACTATATTTATTTTTTCATTATTTTTTATTTCGCCCTTCTTTAGAAGTGATAAATAAGTATAAAAATAATAAACAATTTGTGGCACAAGCCTTCCTATATTTATTGAATTAGCTGAAGATAAAATATAATTATGCTTGTCTAAAAATTCACTATATTTACTATCATTAAAAATTTCTTTAACGCCTGTTTGTGCATCATCAAAATTTCCTTCTATTGAAGTTACATAAACATTATTACCTTCTTGAGTCGTCATTTGCCTTTTTTGAATTTCGCTTACTCCCTTTTCAGGATAAAAAACTATTATTTTTGTTTTGTCTATATTTTTAAAGCCCTCAAGTGCTGCCTTTCCTGTATCTCCAGAAGTAGCAGTTAATATTACGATTTCTTTTGTTATTTTATGTTTATTAAGAGCTGTTTTTAGTAAATGTGGAAGTAGCGATAGTGCCATATCCTTAAATGCAAGGGTTGGTCCATGATAAAGTTCTAAAAAAAACTCGTCCCCTTCTTTCTTCACTTCAACTATTTCCTCTGAATTAAAATTATTACTGTAAGCTTTCTTAATACACTCACTAATTTCATCTTCTGAAAAATCTGTTAGAAATTCTTTTAAGATGTAATTGGCTAACTTACAATAACTAAAATCCATAATCTTATGAAGTGGCGTATTAATTCTCGGAATTTTAACTGGGATGTATAATCCTCCATCCTCTGCCATCCCTTTTATAATAGCTTCACTAGCTGTTATAAGTTCGCTACTTCCTCTTGTACTTTTGTACATTAAATTCATATTTATTCCCCCTTATACTTTGAACGTTGTATATTGTTTGAATTTTGCAAACTTGATAATTGAGTATAATAAAAGCACTGTTAACTCTTGTTAACAGTGCTTTTACGATTTATAATAAATATTTAAAATACTTAGTTTTCAATATATTTTAAAACACCTAAGAAAAAGGTATTTTTATTACTGAAGTATTTGCAATTATTTAAATCATCTTTATACCAACACCATTATGAGCAATTGTGCCCTAACTGATCATAATATAAGATTCAAATAATTCACTCTACTTATATTTTAAGAAGTTATGGAGCAATTAAAAAAGCTTGTTAAATTATTTCCCATGCTGGTGGTAATTGACCCTATTATCATCATAATTGCCCTCCTATTTCTTTAATATTTATTGTGTTTTATATATTGTTGTTATCTTACTATTTTTTTACCGGCTTGTCAAGTTATTACTTTCAAAAAAATTATACTTCATTGTATACATAAAGAAGCTGTAACCTCTATTTTAATAATAACCATTAGTGTTCATAAATTAAATTGTATCCTTTGACTACTGTTTTAGCAACTTTTCCCACTTATAAATTTGAAAGTATATAAAAATAATGGTAAAATTAAACCAGTATTATTAAATTATTTATAGAAACATTTATAGAGAGGGGATTAATATGAAAGCACTATTTATAGGTGGAACAGGCACAATTAGCACTGCTATATCTAAACTTGCAATTGAAAATAACTGGGAACTTTATTTGCTAAACAGAGGTACTAAAATGGATAGAGTACCAATAGGCGCAAATGTTATAACTGCTGACATAAATGACGAGGCAGCTGTTGCGACTCTTATAGCAAATATGAGCTTTGATGTAGTTGCTGATTTTATTGCATTTGAACCATTACAAATCAAGAGAGATATTAGACTTTTTAAAGGAATTACGAAACAATTTATTTTTATTAGTTCTGCATCAGCTTATCAAAAACCATTGTCACATTACAAAATCACTGAAAGCACTCCACTATCCAATCCGTACTGGGAATATTCTCGTAACAAAATAGCTTGCGAAGAACTACTTATTTCAGAATATCGAAATGAGATTTTCCCAATAACAATAGTTCGTCCAAGTCACACATATAGCAAGGAAAGCATTCCCGTTGCAATTCAAGGTGAAAAAGGTTGCTTTCAGGTTATTGATCGTATAATGAAAGGAAAGCCCGTAATAATTCCAGGTGATGGCAGTTCACTTTGGACTGTAACACATAACTCTGATTTTGCAAAAGCCTTTGTTGGTATTATGGGAAACAGAGCTGCTATTGGAGAAGCTGTCCAAATTACCTCTGATGAATCTTTAACCTGGAATCAAATTTATGATACTATTGGCGCCGCACTTGATATTGTGGTTAAAAAATTTCATGTGTCCGCGGATTTTTTAATCAAATGTCAATCTAACTTTGAAGGTGGCTTAATAGGTGATAAATCCAACACTGTAGTTTTTGATAACAGTAAAATCAAAAGACTTGTTCCTGACTTTATTGCCACCACAAGGTTTGATCAAGGCGTTAAGCTTTCTATTGAACATATATTATCTCATCCAGAACTTCAAATTGAGGACAGTGAATTTGATCTTTTCTGCGAAAAAATAATCAGCTCACAAAAACAAGCAGTAACATATTTTAAAAATCTATAATAGTCATCTTCAATTTCTATATAATATCACCTCGAGATTCTACCATTTCCACTTAAAGCCAAAAGAAACTGTGATGGAAGATAGAACACCCAAATTAATAAAGATGCTATTGCGCTTAAACTTGTCATTATATATCCTGATAAAGGAAAAATCATTGTTATATTAGATAAGGCTACACATGTGTCACATAAAAGAAAAAGTACCATACCGAAGACTATCATATGTTTACTTTTCGAAGTATATAAATTATTATTTGAAGCTTTTATAGCTTTAATAACACTTACAAGTAAGCAGATACCATAAAATAATGAAATAGGCAACAAAATACTAATTTCTTCAATAAATAATATTGCTATACCATATCCAAAAGCTATAAATATAAAAATGATAAAAAAATTTATAAGGGTTACTTTAATATTTTTATTGGTATACCTCACACTGTATGTAATTTGTACCAAAGTAAATAAAAGTACGCCAAGAGTAAAAAAATCTAATATAATCAGGCACAAGTCT
>JANZQE010000568.1:0-3652 GCA_038040705.1 Clostridium sp.
AACTTGGAACACTCTTTATGCGCAGTATAGTAAAAAGAACCCTGAACTTGCGAAAGAATATGAATTATGGCAAAGTGGCAAACTTCCTATAGATTTACTTAAAGTAGAAGAAATGTGGAAGTTCGAGGGAAAAGCTGCAACAAGGGCCTCATCTGGAGCAATAATAAATATATTAGCAAAATATGTACCAAATCTAATAGGTGGTTCAGCAGATCTTGCTCCTTCTAATAAGACATATATGAAGGGCCTTGGTGATTTTTCAAGAGATGATAGAAATGGTTCTAATCTTCATTTTGGAGTAAGAGAGCATGCAATGGCAGCTATAGGAAATGGTATCTATGCACATGGTGGTCTTAAACCTTTCGTTTCTACTTTCTTTGTTTTTAGTGATTATATGAAAGGTGCTATGAGATTATCTTCCATTATGAGTCTTCCAGTAACCTATGTTCTAACTCATGATAGTATAGCCGTTGGCGAAGATGGACCAACTCATGAACCAATTGAACATCTTGCAGCACTTAGGGCTCTACCAAACTTTAATGTGTTTAGACCTGCTGATTCTAAAGAAACAGCTGCTGGCTGGTATGCTGCAATAACTTCAAAGACAACACCTACAGCATTAATACTTACAAGGCAAAATCTTCCTTTATATGATGAAACCTCAATAGAATCACTAAAGGGTGCCTATATATTAAAAACATATGAAGATGCTGGTAAAAACCCTGATATCATTTTAATGGCTTCTGGTTCTGAAGTAGAATTTATTTATGAAGGAGCTAAGGTATTAAATGAAAAGGGTATTAAGGCTAGAGTAGTAAGCATGCCATGTTTAGAACTATTTGAAATGCAATCAGAAGAATATAAAGAGTCAATACTTCCAAAAAATCTAAGAGTTAGATTAGCAGTAGAAGCAGGTGCTTCCTTTGGTTGGCATAAATATGTTGGACTAGATGGAGATATAATTGCCATTGATAGATTTGGAGCTTCAGGTCCTGCAGATGTACTCTATAAGGAATTTGGATTTACAACAGAAAATGTTGTTAATAGAGCTATGGAACTACTTAATAAATAATTTATAGCATTATTATAAAAAAACATAGAATAATCTTTAAATTTTTGCATACAATATTATCGATAGTTATTAACTCACAGCTAAATAGATGAGCTCATCATTAATATAAATACAGCTAAAAAAGTTATTAACTACCACAGGTATTAAATGAACTGTTTTAAATATAGTTTAAGCTGTAACTATATTTTAAGCCAGTTCATTTAATACTATTTTTTTTAAAAGGTTCTATTACTAAAAAACTCTTTATTTATTAGTTCAATTATGATATCATGGGTAGGTAAATTAGTAAATGAAGGAGGTAGTTATTATGTCATATAAAATTAATGATTCATGTGTAAGCTGTGGAGCTTGTGAGCCTGAATGTCCAGTAAATGCTATAACTCAAGGAGATTCAATATACGTTATCGATGAAGATGTTTGTATCGATTGCGGTGCTTGTGCTAGTGTTTGCCCAGTAGGCGCTCCAGTTGAAGCTTAATTAAACATATTTTTTATAATATACAAGCTACTGATTTTTATCAGTAGCTTGTATATTTTTATTCATTAATATCCTTAAAACCCTCTCCCAGTGTTTCATGTACGTTATATGTGATTATAAAAGCCTTTTTATCAATCTCTTTTATATAATTTCTAAGTTTTATAAACTGCTTTTTATCTAAAACAGAAGTTATAATTTCTTTTTCTTCATTAGTATAAGCCCCTTTCGCAGTATATAAAGTAGCCCCTCTATTTAACTCTTCAATAATAAATTCTTTTATATCTTCTCCTTTTTCACTAACCACTTCAACTTTTTTATAAATATTCATCCCTGCAATGACCGCATCTATAGTAAACCCGTTTATGATAACTCCAAGCATGGCATACATTCCAATTTTAGGACCAAATGCTATAACTGCCAATATAGTTATAAAAAAATCAGCCAAAAGTAGTGCCTTCCCAATATCTAAGTGAAAATATTTATTAAGTATTTTAGCTATTATATCGGTACCTCCTGTGGAAGCATTTTGATTAAACACCATACCGAGTCCTACTGCCCCAATTAATATTCCAAATATTAGTTCTAGAAATAAATCATTTGTTATACTCCCACTTATAGGATAAAACTTTTCTAACACCCATACCATACCAGATAATCCCAAACTAGAGTATATGGTTTTAACTCCAAAACTAGATCCTATGACTACAAATCCTATAATAAATAGAATTATATTTAGTACAAGCATTATAGCTCCAATGGTGATCCCTGGAACGTACCAATTTATAATCATAGCAAGACCGCTAACTCCACCCACCGCCAAATCATTTGGCATAAGGAAAAAATAAAACCCTACAGTTACAAGTACTAGCCCAATAGTTATAAAGATATATTCTTTAATAATTTTCCTCATATTAATCCTCTCCTATTACTCCCGGATAGTGTAACCACTATCTACGCGCAAATTAAAGCAGCTCCCAATTTAAATACATAAGGATCTATGTATTTTGGGGAAGCTGCTATATACATTGTTAAATTAAAACTCAGCAGACCCAGTTGTTCTTGGGAATGGAATAACATCTCTTATGTTGCTCATACCTGTTATATACATAATAGCTCTTTCAAATCCTAGTCCAAATCCAGCATGCTTAGTTCCGCCGTATTTTCTTAGCTCTAAATACCACCAGTAATCTTCCGTGTTAAGGCCGCATTCTTCCATTCTGGCTTCTAATATATCTTGTCTTTCTTCTCTTAGACTTCCACCGATAATTTCTCCTATTCCTGGTACAAGTAAATCCATAGCTGCAACTGTTTTATTGTCTTCATTTACTCTCATATAGAAAGATTTTATTTCTTTTGGATAATCAGTTACAAATAGTGGTCTGTTATAAACCTCTTCTGTTAAATATCTTTCATGCTCAGTTTGTAGATCGCAACCCCAAGTTACTGGGTACTGGAACTGCTTCCCTGATTTTTGTAAAATATCCACAGCTTCAGTATATGTAACTTTACCAAAATCTGCCTTTACTACGCCATTTAATCTTTCGATTAGTCCTTTATCTACAAAACTATTGAAAAATTCCATCTCTTCTGGAGCATTTTCCATAACATATTTTATAACATATTTCATCATATCTTCTGCAAGTGCCATATCATCATTTAAATCCGCAAAAGCTATTTCAGGCTCTATCATCCAGAACTCAGCTGCATGCCTTGCTGTGTTAGAATTTTCCGCTCTAAATGTTGGTCCGAAAGTATAAACATTTCTAAAAGCTAGTGCGAATGCCTCTGCTGCCAGCTGCCCACTTACAGTTAAGCTAGTTTCTTTACCAAAGAAATCCTTAGCGAAATCAACTTTCTTATCCTGATCCATTGGCATATCCGTGAAATCAAGGGTAGATATTTTAAACATTTCACCTGCACCCTCACAATCACTACCAGTGATTATTGGTGTATGTGTGTATACAAAGTTTCTCTTTTGAAAAAACTCATGAATAGCAAAAGCAGTTAGTGAACGAACTCTAAACACTGCTGAGAAAGCATTACTCCTAGGTCTAAGATGTGCAATAGTTCTTAGATACTCAAAAGAATGTCTTTTCTTTTGA
>JANZQE010000569.1:0-6056 GCA_038040705.1 Clostridium sp.
GATAACTCCTGAGGTTATTACTGTAACAACCGTAGGAAATTTCTTTACCATAGGTACTATCATACCAATAAATGCTGCTACAAAAGCAAAATCAAAAATATAACTGAGCTCACTGGAAATAATATTGCCGAAAAAATACCCAATAATACTTGCAGAGAACCACAACACATAAATGCTCAAACCACTTCCAAGGAAATAAATTCCACTTGGCTTATTGGCTTGAAAATGATTATATGTTACGGCATAGCTTTCATCTGTCATAAAAAACGAATTCACCATCTTCATCTTATTGGATTCATGTTTTAAATAGGGTGATATGGAGGCTGCCAGCAAAAAATGTCTTAGGTTTACGATGAGGACAGTTATTATTATTGATACTGAACTACTGCCGATTGCTATCATCTGGATGGCAGTCATTTGCGATGCACCTGCAAACACAAATGCAGACATGGCTATAGTCTCAAATATTGAAAGTCCAGCTTTACTGGCCATCACTCCATAGACAATTCCATATATTAAAGCACCTATCCCTAGTGGGATAGTATCAATAAATCCTTTAACCAATTCCTTAGTCTTCTGCTGCTCTTTCAATGTAAACACATCCTTTATTTCTTTAGATAATGGACTTATTTATATTATAGCAAATTATAACAGTCCCTACACCGCTCAATGTAATTCTAATATTGTTGATATTAAATTCTTAAGGTTTAATGGGTACGGGTAACTTTAAATTTTTATTATAAGGAATGGTTCAGGATGCCTTGAAGATTAAACCATATTCTCAGGCTTAATAATATTGTCGAATTGTTCCTCTGTCAAATATCCTAATTCTATAGCTGCATCCTTTAAGCGGATTCCTTTTTCATTAGCAAGTTTTGCTATTTTTGCAGATTTATCATAGCCAATGTATGGATTAAGTCCCGTTACAAGCATCAAAGACTTATCCAAATTTTCTTTCATCTTATCTACATTAGGTTTTATTCCAACTGCGCAATTGTTGTTAAATGACATAATCGCATCAGATAGTAACCCGACAGATTGTAAAAAATTATATATACACATTGGTAGGAATACGTTTAGCTGAAAGTTTCCCTGTGAAGCACCAAAAGAAATTGCAGTGTCATTTGCCATGACTTGACAAGCTACCATGGTAAGGGCTTCACACTGGGTTGGGTTTACCTTCCCAGGCATTATGGAACTTCCTGGTTCATTTTCCGGTATTAGTATTTCGGAAAGGCCGCATCTTGGACCGCTGGCATACCACCTGACATCATTGGCAATCTTCATCAAATCTGCCGCCAAGGCCTTTATAGCACCATGAGCATAAACCAAATCATCAATACTAGTTAAGGCATGAAACTTATTTTCTGCAGTAACAAATCCTGTACCAAGATAAGCACTAATTTCCTCTGCTGCAATTCTGCCAAAGCTCGGATGAGCATTGAGTCCGGTTCCTACTGCAGTTCCTCCGAGTGCCAATTCTCTTAGGCCTTCTATGGAGTTTCCTATATTTTTCTTTGCCTTTATAAGCATTTGTTTCCAACCACTTATCTCCTGAGAAAATGCTATTGGAACAGCGTCTTGTAAATGAGTCCTTCCTGTTTTTATAATTCCTTGATTATCTAATTCAAGACGATTCATAGTTTCTTTCAATACTTCGATTGCTGGCAACAATTTATTCTCTATTTCTTCTACAGCAGCTATATGCATAGCAGTTGGAAAAGTATCATTAGAGCTTTGAGACATATTTACATCATCGTTAGGATGGATGACTTTCTCGCCTAATAACTGATTTGCTCGATTAGCAATAACTTCATTAACATTCATGTTGCTCTGGGTTCCACTGCCTGTTTGCCAAACTACCAGTGGAAAATTGTCATCCAATTTACCTTTATAAATCTCATCACAGACTTGCTCAATAATCTTCATTTTTGCATCATCAAGCTTGCCTAAGTGTTTATTTGCCTTTGCTGCACCTTTTTTAAGAATACTAAATGCTCGAATTACTTCTATTGGCATTCTTTCTTTGCCAATTTTAAAGTTTTGTAGACTTCTCTGGGTTTGTGCTCCCCATAGTTTATCAGCGGGAACTTTTATTTCCCCCATTGTGTCTTTTTCAATTCTAAAATCCATAATATTTCCTCCTATCTATTTTCTTGCAACTCCGGTTTCAATTGCCTACTCTTAAATTGATCTTGCTACTACTTCTACGCAACTTATTCCCTTTTAAATCCTAATCATACAGTCTGTATTATCTCATCTGATAATTGTTCAAATGATAAAGAATGATTAACATCAGCAAGTTCTAGTTTCTATTTATTATATCACTTTTATAATATCACTTTTATAATTCCTCTTCCATTATTTATGACTATTTAAATAAATATTAACCTTAACGCCACTTGTCATAAGCTAGAATAATTTTTCTTGAGGAATTATCATTAGTTAGCCAAGTGTTTATGGCTCGCCATGTATAAATATAAGAAAAAATGAATAATTATAATAAAACATATTGCATTGTTTTATAAGATAATATATAATAAGTAAAAACAGGTCAGTTAGGTCAACAACTACAGTTAATGCTAATTAAATAAGAAATAATAACAATAATTAGTATTATACATAATAGTGTATAAATATTCACAGTAATATTATTTTTAAAATGGGGAGTGGTATAAATGAAAAAATTCATGTCAATTATATTAACAGTTACGATGGTAGGTGTATTATTTGTAGGATGCGGACAAAAACAGGAAAATTCTAATTCTCTAGAAGCAGTTCAAAAATCGGGTAAATTAACTATAGGATTAGATGATTCATATCCTCCAATGGAGTTTAGGGATTCTAAAAATGAATTAGTAGGCTTTGACATTGATTTGGGAAATGAAATAGGAAAAAAATTAGGTGTGGAAACAGAATATACTTCTACTGATTTTAATGGAATAATCTTAGCTCTTACATCATCAAAATTTAATATAATAATTTCAGGTATGAGTATTACGGATAAGAGAAAAGAAAGTATAGATTTTTCAGATACTTATGTAATGGGTGGACAGGTTATTGCTATAAGACAAGGAGATACTGCAATTAAAAATCTTGAAGATTTAGATGGCAAGGTAGTAGCTTGTCAGTTAGGATCTACAGGAGATACTGCAGCAACAGCTATGAAAGGGTTAAAAGAAGTTAAAAAGTATGACAAAATCACGGAGGCTTTCCAAGAATTATCCTCTGAAAGAGTAGATGCAGTTATTATGGATGCTCAAGTTGGTGGATATTATGTAGCGAAGAAACCAGGTGAGTATGAGGTTTTAAAGGACATAATTAGTGAAGAGCCTATGGGAATTGGATTTAAGAAAGAAGATAATGAATTAAGAGTAGAAGTACAGAAGGCGCTTGATGAACTTAAAGCAGATGGAACTCTCTCTAAACTTTCAGTAAAATGGTTTGGATTTGATTCATATAAAAAATAACAAGCATGACACAAATTATTTATTGTTAGATGCTTCAAAAGAATGCTAGGGGGAAACAAGAATGGATATAAATATTTTAAAGGAAATGTTTCCAGTGTTATTAAAAGGAAGTTTAATAACTATGGAATTAACTATATTATCAGTAGTATTTGGAAGCTTAATAGGTATGGGTACTGCCTTAATAAAACTTTCTAAAAACAAGTTAATGTCTACTGTAGCAGGATTTTATACTTGGCTCTTTAGAGGTACGCCAATGCTTCTTCAACTATTTGTTTTCTATTATGGATTGCCATCTGTCGGTATTAAGTTTACAGCATTTCAAGCAGCACTGCTAGGACTTAGTTTAAATTCAGGGGCATACATGGCAGAAATAATAAGAGGCGGAATACTTTCAGTAGAGAAAGGGCAGTTTGAAGCTTGTAAATCATTAGGTTTCACTTATTTTGATACTATGAAAAGAGTAGTATTGCCACAAACCTTTAAAATAATTATTCCATCTGTAGGTAATGAGTTTATAACAATGCTTAAGGATACATCCTTAGTTTCTACTATAGCGATGGTGGAAGTTATGAGATCAGCACAGCTTTTATATGCCTCAAGCTTTAGACCTATGGAAGCTTTTTTTATAACAGCATGTTTATATCTTTTTATGACAACAATTTTTACTACAGTATTTTCATATTATGAAAAAAAACTGTCAGTATACTAATAGAGGTGATGCGGAATGTATATGATAGAAACTAAAAATTTAACTAAGAGATTTGGTTCACTAACGGTATTTGAAGATTTAAATGTAACAGTTAAAAAGGGAGAAGTGCTAGTTATAATAGGACCTTCTGGTTCAGGAAAAAGCACATTTTTAAGGTGTTTAAATCACCTTGAGGAGCCTAATATGGGAGAAGTTTTTATTGAAGGTGAAAAGCTGAATGTTAAAAATAAAAAGCATATGAGAACTACCATTGAAAAAGTAGGAATGGTATTCCAGAACTTTAATCTGTTCCACAATATGACTGTACTTGAAAATGTAATTGAGGCTCCGATTACTGTTAAACATGAGGCTAAAGAAGGAGTATTAAAGAGAGTAAAGGAAATTATTGAAAAAGTAGGTCTTAAGGAAAAAGTAGGCGAGTACCCATCAAAGTTATCAGGCGGACAAAAACAAAGAGTAGCAATAGCAAGAGCATTAGCAATGAGACCGGACATAATGCTCTTTGACGAACCGACCTCTTCTTTGGACCCAGAGCTAGTTGGAGAAGTTTTAGGAGTAATGAAGGATCTTGCAAAAGAAGGCATGACTATGGTAGTTGTAACTCATGAGATGGGTTTTGCAAAAGAAGTAGCAGATAGAGTAATTTTTATGGATGGAGGGAAAATAGTAGAAGAGGGAACACCAGAAGACTTTTTTACTGTTCCTAAAGAGCAACGAACTAAAGAATTTTTAAATAAAATACTTTAGGCGAATGAAAATAATATAAAACCCCAGATTCAAATTATATTGAATCTGGGGTAATTTTGACGTTACTGCTTTAAAGGCAATACTTTTGAATATGTAACATTTGATGCAACTTTTACAATGTTTTATATTTTCTATAAGTATAATTAGTTTCAAATTTGTGATACTAAACAATAGGGTAAGTAAATCTAAATTTTAAGGAGATGAAGCATGGAATTAAATTGGATTTGGCAAACAATTCTTATATTTATCGTAGGAACTTTAATTTTAAGAGTAGGTGGAAGAAAATCAATTTCACAAATGACTATTTCTCAAACTATTGTAATGATTGGACTAGGATCTTTACTCATTCAGCCTGTATCTGGAAAAGGGCTCCTAATTACATTTCTAGTAGCAATCATACTAACGTTAGTAATGATAATCAGTGAATATCTAGAACTTAAAGTGGATTTTTTGGAAACCATATTTTCAGGTAAAGCTGTTATTGTTATAGAGAATGGTGAACCAAACATTAAGAATCTAAAAAAACTAAGATTATCAATTGATAAACTTGAAAAACGTTTGAGACAGACTGGAATATCCTCTATAGAAGATGTTAAGTATGCGACAATTGAAGTAAGTGGACAGATAGGTTATGAGTTAAAAGATAATAAAAAACCTTTGACACAAGAGGAATTCATTAAGCTAATGGGTGAAATAACTCAGTTGAAAAAAATGGTTGTCAATAATATATACACCCAACCAACCCAAACTCAAAATAATAATATTTTTGAAGAGATAAATAGTGAAAAGTATGAAGGGAACAAAAATGAACCATAAAATCATCTAACTTCTTAAAATAAAACAAGATATATTGTTCGTTTCACTAGCTAAACTTAAAGGAATAAAGGAATGCATGGTAATAAATAGAATAGTATAAAAGGAATATAATTAATATTACAAAAAAATTCTAGATGTGAATTAAAATGGAGGAAATTATGAATAAACCTAATATATATATATTGCAGAAAGAATACCTGAAGAGGTAGAGCAATATATTGCTAAGTATTGCAACTATGAAAAATGGGATTTTCATGAGAAAGTTCCAAAAGAAATATTGTTTGAAAAGCTTGCAGACAAAGAAGGTGTGATCC
>JANZQE010000570.1:0-8770 GCA_038040705.1 Clostridium sp.
AACAATAACTGTTCCAGCTTTTGACAAGGGTCTGACCCCTTACACAGATTATTGTGGTTATTATAGGAGGTCTTGAGATTGCCCTAAACGTTTCAAAATCGCAAGCAAAAACACCGGTTAACATTGCTAAAGAATTTGGGAAAGTCCTATATACAGTAGATGCAAAAAAAATTACTCAGTCTCTTGATAAAGAAATAGATTTTGGGGGGGATATGAATGGATATGACAAAAACAATAATTATTATTTATAATGTTTTTGGTTTTTTAATAATATTAAAAACACTATATAGAGTAAGCCATCATGGGAAACTTATTACAAAAGCATATAAAAATAGATTTTGGGCTATATTTTCGGTTATATTGTGGACTGGGGTAGGTATCACTGAGTGCATATTAGGGTATTCGAACTATACGCGAAACGATAATATTTTTTTTGTTTTAATTGCTATATTATGGTTTGAAATTTCAATTTTTAGTATAATCAGGGGTTTACATAGTTCAGAAATAAGAGAAAATGGGATATATGCCTCTGGAAACTTTTATAAATGGTCTAGAGTTCAAAGTTATAGTTGGATATTACCAACTACTATTCAATTTAAAGTCAATACAGCTTTCATAGCTAATTGCAATTTTGAATTTACCATAAAAGATGAACTAAAATCAAAAGCAAATGAAACAGTACAAAAATACGTTCTTTAAAGCTGAATTAAGGGAAGTCAAAAATTTTTAAAAATTAGCAAAAAAAACTGTTCCAGCTTATGACAAGGGTCTGACCCCTTACACAGATTGGAAGTGAAACGGACAAGCAGTGTTGCTCGACCCCAATGATTGTTTAATGTGCCAATATTGTTATCAAGAGGAGGCAGTGAATATGAAAAATATTAGGGTAAGTTTAATATTATATATTCTTTCGGCATTAATGATTATTTTCCCCATAGTGGTTTCCACAGGAAATGGATTCAGCTTATTTCATAGTAAAATACTTACTATTATAGCGTTTACTTTTCTTATAATAGGTAGAATTTTAACTGTAGTAAAAAAAACTAAAGAGGATAAACGAGTTCAATGGGTTAGTATTGGTTTTACTTTTGGAATATTCATTGCTTTGATAGAATTTATTGTAAGATAATCTAAAGAAATGTTTGGCATTGGAACATTATCTATAGTAGCTTTAACACATAATAATATAACATTATATAGAAGGAGGTGTTTCAATTGGATAAAATTAACCTAGTTTTAAGTATACTGCTGTTGGTAGTAGGGATTCTATCAATTCCCAGAACATATAAAAATAGAAAAATACTAAATATCATTGAAATGTACAGAGATAAGGATAATCATAAATATGAAGTGGCTAATGAAAAACAATTTTTAAAACTACAGAACATTAAAGGTATATTAATGGTAATAATTATTATTAGTATTGGGGCATTATCTATAATGGTAAGTTATAAATTTTTAATATTATGTATAATATCGCCAATATCAGACTTTATATTTTCTCGTCTTTCTAAAGAACACCTAAAACTAAAAGAATAAAACATATAAAAAGAGAGAAATTAGCAACAAAAACTGTTCCAGCTTTTGACAAGGGTCTGGCCCCTTACACAGATTGGTAACGCAGTGGACAAGTTCTGTTTTCTAATAATAACAAATGATAAAGGAGAAAAAAATATGACTATATTTACAACAGATGAAAAAATCAGCTGTTTGTTAGAAGATTTTAATGAATTTCTAGAGTATTTAAACTTAAATGAAGTTACTATAGGAAAGACAACCAAGCAGATAGCAACTAAATTTTTATACGAAATGAATGAACTGATGAGTATTAAACAAGAAGATATTACGCCTAGAAGTAGGCAACTAGATTATCCTTTGATGAATATGTTTTGTAATTTAGCTGTAAGTGGTAAATTATTTGTAGAACAAGCAGCAAAAGGCGGAAAGCTGGTGCTGAAATCTACAAATAGAGTTCAGAAATTTAATAAGTTAAATAATACTGAAAAATATGTATTTTTATTAGAAATTTTATGGATGGACTGCAATATCAAAGATTTAAGATTACATACTTGCGATATTTCTAGTGTATATGATACTAGAGAGCTTTTAATTGATATTTATAATAACAAAGCTAATATGGCGGTTTCTGTAAATAGGCGTTTGAAAAATTGTAGTACGATTTTATTATATTTTTCATATATGGGTATTATGACTATTAAACAAGATGAGGAAGAAAAGTTGAGAAGTGGAATAAAAAGAAGATTTCTACCGAAAGAAATCGTAATGTCTAAAATTGGACTGCAAATAATTAAAATTCTATGTAAAAAAAGAGATATAGAAGAATGGAATATACCTTATAGAAAAGAAAATGGTGAATGGAAGATAGCATTTGATGAAGAATTTTATGTGCCATTTAAAAAAATATTTAAAAGTGGAGAATTAGAGAATACTTTGCCGAGAAGTAAGAGCAAATTTAAAGATGGAATTTATACCTTTAAAGTTTCATTAGGTAAAAATGTATGGTCAAAAATAAGGCTATCTGCAGACTATACACTTTATGATCTACATAATGCTATTCAAGATGCTTTCGAATTTGATGGTAAGCATATGTATTCTTTTTTTATGGATGGAAAGGCGTGGTCAAAGAATGTATTTACGTGCGATGGTGATGAAGGACCTTTTGTAGATGAAGTTGAAATTGGAGAGTTAAAATTATATGAAAAACAAAACTTTCTATATTTATTTGATTATGGTGATGAATGGAAATTTAATGTAGAAGTTTTTAATATTGGAGATACTAAGGATAAATTATTAAATCCAGAAATTATTGAAAGTAAAGGGGAAATACCTGAGCAGTATCCAGATTTTGATGATGAGGGGTAGATATATTTAGTTAATGATATGTTTATAATGTAGCAGCCATAACGATGTGAAATTTAACAATTCTAAGCCCTTAGGGTTGTTATCTTTCTAAAGTTTCAAATATTTAAAATGATAAAGAAAGTAAAAAAACTTCAAGTTTTTACTGCGACCTCGGAGGTCCTAACATAAACTGGAATGTCACGTAGTTAAATGTGGACCATTCCAGTTTTCAGGTGGCTGACACGACTCCGTTATAGAAATTGGCAACGCAGTGGACAAGTTCTGTTTGCTAATGAATGCTTAAATATAATGGTAATGAGAAAATAACAAAGTATATTGTTCCAGCTTTTGACAAGGGTCTGACCCCTTACACAGATTGGAAGTGAAACGGACAAGCTGTGTTGCTACTTTTTTAATAATTAATTGTGAAAATATTAGCAATAATTTTGGAATAATATGAAATGTAGGTTAGTATATATAGAATAAAACCTTGGTTGTTTTATTCTATATATATTTTTTTGGTAAATCGATAAATAATTATACTAGCTAAATTAAGGAGCGATAAAAAATGAAAATTGACTTAATCGAATTTTTAACCAATCCATTTGTCCCCATGATTTTTGCAACAGTAACTGGGTTGTTGTTAGGCAGGGTTAAAATTAGAAAATTCAGTCTTGGACAATCTGGAGGTTTATTTACGGGGATATTTTTGGGGTGGCTACTTTATGCTAAATACTGCGTTCCATTTATGTTAGATCCTAATGATCCTAAGAAAGGTTTAATAGAAGGGGCCCCGAAGTATGCGACTAATTATTTAAATAATGGTGTTGTAAGTGATACACTTTTTACATTCACACTAATTCTTTTTATTGCTTCAGTTGGATTGCTTGCAGGAAAAGATATAGGTAAAGTTGTAAAAAAATATGGAGGTAAATTTATTGTGCTTGGTGGATTGATAACTGGTACTGGAGCATTAATGACATATTTAGCTACACTTATATTTACTGGACAAAACAATTTTGCCGTTGCTGGAGTTTATACTGGAGCATTAACTAGTTCACCAGCACTTGCAGCAGCTATAGAGTCCACTGCTAAGTATGGCTCTGCGGCACAAGCGCAGGTTGGGCTTGGACATGCTATTGGGTATGCACCAGGTGTTTTAGTGGTAATTATTGCGATGAATTTTTTTCCTGTTATATTTAAAATGGATTTGGAAAAGGAAAAATTAAGATATAAGGAAGAAATGGGAGCTTTTAACGATAAAGTATTAAAGGAAAAAGATATTAAAGAAGTAGGTATGGATACAGTTTCATTTCTTATAGTATGTCTGCTTGGATACCTTCTTGGTTCAATAAAAATATACTTACCAGTTATTAAATGGTTTAGTTTGGGATCAACTGGTGGTGTGCTTATAATGGCATTGTGGCTTGGTCATATTGGCAAGATTGGACCATTAATCTTTAGAATGGATACCAAAGTTTTAAATGCAATAAGAGATTTATCCCTTTCCTTGTTTCTTGCTATAGTAGGATTGAAATATGGATATGAAACTGTAGCTGCACTTGGTGGAAGTGGTGCTACTCTTGCACTAATTTCTTTTGGAGCTGGGTTAATTTCATTGTTGGTTGGGTTTTGTGTTGCAAGATATATATTCAAAATGAACTGGATTATTATTGCAGGCGCTATCTGCGGTGGTATGACAAGTACCCCAGGACTTGGAGCTGCAATTGATTCTACAGGGACTGATGAAGTTGCTGCTGGTTATGGAGCGACTTATCCCTTTGGACTCTTATGTACGGTAATATTCGTAATTATACTTCATATGACTACTTAAATTTGATAATGTGTTCTCATAAATATTTAATATAAGATAATATTTGACCGATTATATCTCTTGTATTTTTTTGTAAATAGACTAAATGTAAGTTAAAAACAATCCCTGGTATTTATGAAAGTGTAGACGGAAAAGTAAATATTAGTGAGCTTCTCGATGTAAATATAGAGGAGCTTTTAGGAAGAGCGCCAGTTAAGTTGTCCAATGAAGATATTGATAAATATATTAAAGAAAAAACAATATTAGTTACAGGGGGTGGCGGCTCTATAGGGTCTGAACTATGAAGGCAAATCGCAAAAAATTACCCTAAAATACTAATAGACATAGATATTTACGATTAGCAAGGAACTGACTTCCAGTCGTCTCCTATAAGATTTTTGTTTGTGGTTGTGGCTATAGAGAAAAACTATCAGCCTTTACTAAGCGTCGCGATAAAGAAAAAGGTGCTTTAGATAAAAAAGATGTTAGTAGATTTATTAATCAGCAGAATAAGAAAGATGAGTTTGTTCACTCATAGAGTTTATAGGAAGAAAGACGAAAAATAGAAGAGCAACTATTGTGAAAATACTTGGAAAGAAGGAGTTATTTAGGCAATTAGAAATTGCTGATGTTAATCATTGTTTATCATTTGAACAAGTATCAGATGAGATAATAGAGTATTTTAATATCCAAGAAGGTGATTTTGATTCAGTAGGGTTATGTAAATATAATGTACCAAGTTTCCAAGCAATAGTCAAAGAATATCAAAGGTTAATAACAGATGTAAGTTCAGAGCAAGATAATATAGTAGATGTACTATATGAAGTATTTCAATCATTTATTAGTGAAGAGATTTCAGATTTTAAGTATACTATAGTACTCCAGAATACTTAAAGTATTCTTATTTAGAAGGAAAACTATTGGCATAAGGTTAACAATTAGCAACAAAAACTGTTCCAGTTTTTGTAAGTAAAACGAACAATATATGTTGCTAACTGGAATTGAATAAATGACAAAGTATCTTTGACACATCAACGCCTCCAGCTCTCAACCTTTGGAGATAGTGTCAGATACACAAGTCCCATTTTTGTGGTCTATTTTTGTTTGGAATTTATTGGGTGGTCGTCGTGTTGACGACTTGCTTATTTTGGAGTAGTCTTTTATGTGATGGGTTAGAATATGATACGGTGAATCGTATCTATGGAGAACCAAAATAAATAGGAACGGTTGAAATAATAAAATTATATCATAAACCAATGATATTAAAAGTGTCATTGGTTTATGACATAATTTTTTTGAGCTAAGAATGTGTATTAAGAAAAAATGGCTGACGTTTATAATACAAAAAATATAACTGAAAAAGAGGTATAAATTATGATAAAACCAATTATAAAAGATATGTTGTTTTTAGGACAAAAATCAGAAGATGCAACTAAAAATGATATAGTAATAATTGATGATTTAGTAGATACATTAAGAGCAAACTTAGAGTATTGTGTTGGATTGGCTGGGAACATGATTGGAGTAAAAAAGCGTATATTGGTATTTACTGTAGGTAACCTTATTGTACCTATGATAAATCCAGTTATATTAAAGAAAGAAAAGCTTTATGAAACAGAAGAGAGTTGTTTATCTTTAATTGGCTTTAGAAAAACAAAGAGATATGAAATGATAGAGGTGGAGTATCTTGATAGAAATTTTAAGAAGCAAAAACAAGTGTTTACTGGATTTACAGCACAAATAATTCAACATGAAATGGATCATTTTGAAGGTGTAATAATCTAATTGAATAATTAAACAGTACTTACCATAAAAAAAGGTTGTTGCTTAAATATAAAATATTTACTAAAAACAATATGTGTATTGAAGTTCCAATTATCCATACAATTAGAAACAAAAACTGTTCCAGCTTTTGACTAGGGTCTGACCCCTTACACAGATTGGAAGTTAAACGGACAAGCTGTGTTGCAAGTGAGAGCGAAGGTCTCACTTGCTTGTGTCCATTAACCCTGGGTCAGTTCAATTTTTAGCTGGGGTGTGCACTTTGTAGTGTTCAATAGTTTGTTTCAGAAATCAAGTAATTTTTGTAGCTATCATCGTTAAGGATATACTTATGGTGATAGCTTTTATGTATTTGAATATTATGCCAAATGTTATTATAATAAATGGTGAGTAGTTGATTGAAAAGATACAGTAAAAAAATTAGAAAGGAGACTTACTAATATGCCGATGTTAATAATTCGAAATGATATAACGAAAATGAAAATAGATACCATTGTAAATGCTGCCAACACTACACTGAAAATGGGAGGTGGAGTATGCGGATCAATATTTTCTGCCGCTGGGGCTAAAAAGCTTCAAGAGGAATGTGATTCCATTGGAAAATGCAATGTTTCAGAAGCTGTCATTACAAGTGGCTATAACCTTCCAGCAAAATATATTATTCATACAGTTGGTCCTATATGGCATGGAGGAAACTCTGGTGAGGCGAATTCGCTACATAACTGCTACATTAATTCACTGAAACTCGCTTTGAAGTATAAGTGCAAAACTATCGCCTTCCCGCTGATATCATCTGGAATATATGGTTATCCGAAAGATAAGGCATTACAGATAGCAATTACTGCAATAGGGGAATTTCTAATAAATCATGAAATGACGGTTTATTTGGTTGTCTATGATAAGAAAGCCTTTATTTTGAGTGAAAAACTTTTTTCAGCAATTGAGAAATACATTGATGACAACTATGTTGATGAACACCGTATTAGTGAAAGCCAAAGAAATATAGAGTCTTATGAATATAATCAATTTGAAGATATTAATGAGGATTATATAAAATGTGAGAATTGTATCCCGGTTGTAACCGAGATGCAAGGTAAGCGTAGCCTTGAGGATGTAATCAGTCAACTCGATGAGTCTTTTTCACAAATGCTTATGCGGCTTATTGATGAAAAAGGAATGACTGATGTTGAAACTTATAAGAAGGCCAATATCGACCGGAAGCTGTTTTCTAAGATACGGAGCTCTAAAAGTTACAACCCCAGTAAAGTCACATCCATAGCCTTTGCCATAGCTAGTAGATTAAGCTTGGATGAAACACGTGATTTGTTAAATAAAGCTGGATACACATTGTCTCACAGCAATAAATTTGATGTGATTATTGAGTATTTCATAGAAGAAGGTAATTACAACATCTACAAGATAAATGAGGCCTTGTTCGCTTTTGAGCAAGTTCTACTTGGCGTATAATTGTCGCTTTGAAAGCGACCAATTAACATCGTAATACTGTTATCCTTTAATTATAAAGAAGGAGGTTAACAATATGAAAAAAAACTTAACAGAATTGGTATTTATACTTGATAGGAGTGGGTCTATGTCGGGGCTTGAGAGCGACACGATAGGAGGCTACAATGCACTTCTTAAAAAACAGAAGGAGGAGCCAGGTGAAGCAATTGTCACCACGGTGCTTTTTGATGACAACTATGAGCTTTTACATGATCGAATAAACGTTAAGGGTATTCGCCCTATAACAGAAAAAGAATACTTTGTTTGTGGGTGTACTGCCCTTTTAGATGCTATTGGAAAGACAATTAATAAGATTGTGAACGTACAGCGAAATACTAATGAGGAGGAGTGTGCTGATAAGGTAATGTTCGTAATCACTACTGATGGAATGGAAAATGCTAGCAATGAATATAATTATGAAAAAATAAAGAAAATGGTCGAATGGCAGAAGAAAAAATATGGATGGGAATTCATTTTCATAGGGGCTAATATTGACGCTATCGCAACAGCAGCAAAATTTGGTATTAGTTCAGACAGAGCAGCCAATTACAATGCTGATGGCGAGGGCACGAGACTTAATTATGAGGCAGTTAACAATGTTGTCAGTGAACTGCGTGCAAGTAGGCCGATTACAAATAGTTGGAAAGCAGAGATTGAGGAGGACTTTACGAGGCGAAGTAAAAATAATAGGAGATAGAATTAGGTTCGGAATGTGCTTAAAGGAGATTACTTATGTTAATAAGTTTTTAGTCTTTTTAAATCAATAGTAACAAAAACTGTTCCAGCTTTTGACAAGGGTCTGACCCCTTA
>JANZQE010000571.1:0-4164 GCA_038040705.1 Clostridium sp.
CCACAGCAGTGAAAGGGGTCTTAGACTTAAGAGATTGGGATTTTGAAAAAGATGGTATGATAAAACTTGATGGAGAGTGGGAGTTTTATGATAATGAGCTGCACATGCCTAGTGATTTTAAAAGTGATTCTGAGGAAGCTATGAGGTATGAAAAGCTTCCAGGTATTTTTGGACATCTGGGATATAGTACATATAGATTGAAGTTGCTTATGAATAATAACGAGGACCTTTACTCTGTGAAAGCAGATTATATTCAAGGTGCATTTGAGTTTTTCGCTGACAATAGATTAATAACCTCTGTCGGACAGGTTGGTAAGACAAAAAAAGAAATGGTGCTTCAACGAACCCCAGCTTTAGGTTCCTTTTATGTGGAAAATGGACAGAGCTACTTAGTACTTAGAATTAGTAATTTCTACAAGCAATTTGCATATATAGATACAATAGTGTTAGGTGGGTCTTCCGAAATTACGGCAATGAGAGAGAATAAGCTGGCATTGGATTTATTCATAATTGGATGTACCATTATGGCTGCTATATATAGTTTTTGTGTATTTATTAATAGAAGAAAAGATAAGGCTCTATTATATTTTGCGATGATTTGTGTAATCATTGCCATTAGAACATTACTTGTCGGCGAAGGCTTCATTATTTCATTGTTACCTAACTTTGATTACGATTTTATTACGAAATTAAAAATCTGGACCTTTTACTCGTACATTCCTTTTATAATTTTATTTATATATTATTCATACAAAAAAACATTTTCAATTAAATTTATAAGAACATCCAATTATTTAGCTTTGTTGTATACTTTAATTGTAATTTTCCTTCCTATTAAATACTATATATATTATTTAGCGCCATTTGAGATATTTGCGCTTATGTCACTTTTTTATATGATGTACAAACTTTCAAAAATATATATATACAAGAAAGAAACTGACTATATAGTTCTGGTAGGACTGTTTGCGCTAATTATTACGAGAATTAACGATATATTGTATGAATACAGTATAATAATTACAGGTTCTTTTGCATCACTAGGGATATTGGTGTTTATTATTGTCAATTACTATGTTTTAGCAAAAAGGCAAGCAAACGAACTTTCAAGAGTTGAGAATATTAGTGCTAAACTAGAATCATTAGACCACTTAAAAGATGATTTCCTTGCAATGACATCTCACGAGTTAAAAACTCCGCTTAGTGGGATTATTGGATTAACTGAAGGAATAGTAAACAATAAAAATGCTAGTTTAGATGAAGAACTTAGAGAGGACCTGTCTTTAGTGAACTCAAGTGCTAAAAGATTATCTAACTTGGTTAATGATATGATGACATTTTCTAAGCTTAAAAACAACAAAATATTATTACATAGGAAACCTGTTAATATAAGCAATGTGGTAGAAATGGTAATGAAATTTAGTCAAACATCACTAAATAATAAAAATGTTACATTTTCAAATACAATAGATATAAATACACCCTGTGTATTTGGTGATGAAGATAGGATACAGCAAATTCTATACAATTTACTCAGTAATGCTATAAAATTCACGCATAGTGGACAAATAACATTATCATATGCTGTAAAAAACTCTTTTGTATATATATATGTTACAGATACTGGAATTGGAATTCCAAAGCAAAAGCTCAATGACATTTTCACAAGGTATGAGCAGGAAGAGGGTATTTCAGAAAAGTATGGTGGTACTGGGGTAGGGCTTTATGTAACTAAAGAACTTATTGAAATACAGGGTGGAAGTATAAAGGTTTCTTCAGTCATGGGACAAGGAAGTGAATTTGCGTTTACTCTTCCACTATGTACTAAGGAACAGCTAAAGAGTTCTCCTATCGAGAATATAAATAAAAAAATCAATAAAGATGCTGAAGAAATACTAGCTGAGAGTTTGAACACTATAGAGTTAAAACCTAGTAAACTAACTATATCGAAAGATAGTGTAAAGAAAATCATTAATGAAAACATAAATTCGAGTAGCAAAGAGAAATACAAAATTTTAATAGTGGATGATGAGTACGTTAATCTTAAGGTTCTAAAGAATTTTTTGTCTAGTAGTACTTTTGAGGTATTACAGGCCTCTTGTGGTAAGGAGGCATTGCAATTAGTAGAAGAAAATCCGGATTTAGATTTAGTAATTCTAGATATGATGATGCCTGATATTTTGGGTTATAAAGTATGCCAAATAATAAGGGAAAAACAGTCTTCTTTTGAACTTCCGGTATTAATTATGACTGCAGATAGCAAACTTGAGAACATGGTTATATCCTTTGAGTGTGGTGCAAATGATTATTTAAAGAAACCTTTTAACATAAATGAGTTATTGTGTAGAATAAATACACTTATAACCTTAAAACATTCAGTAAATGGTGCATTAGCGCTAGTGAATGAAATTTCAGTAGCTGAAAATAAAGCAGAAAAACTTAGAATTAAAAACGTTGAAACTGGTAGACAGCTAGAGCAACTTGTGGCAAATGATAAGGTTAAAACGGAATTTATAGCTAATATGTCTCATGAACTTAGGACACCTTTAAATGTAATTTGTAGTACCATACAGTTATTGAAGACTTTGGATGGATCAAAACAATTAGGCGATGAAAAAATTAAATATTATATCAAGATAATGAATCAGAATTCTTTAAGGTTACTTAGGCTTATAAACAATATAATAGACACAACTAAAATAGATGCAAATTATATAAGTCTTAACCTGAAAAATGGTGATATAGTCTATGTTGTAGAGGAAATATCACAATCTGTAGCTGAGTATATAAAAAACAATGGAATAACCCTTATATTTGATACTGATGTAGAAGAAAAAACAATAGCATTTGATGAAGAGAAAATTGAGCGGATTATGCTTAATTTACTATCGAATGCAGTTAAATTTACTAAGAAAAATGGAAGTATTCTAGTTAATATTTATGATAAAGGTGATTTTGTTGAAATATCTGTGAAAGATACAGGCATAGGAATTCCAAAAGATAAGTTGAAATTCATTTTCGAACGTTTTGCTCAAATTGATAAATCTACATCAAGGCAGAATGAGGGCAGTGGTATCGGCCTTGCATTAGTGAAGTCGCTAGTAGAAATGCATGAGGGTAAAATTTCTGTGAATAGTGAAGAGGGAAAAGGAAGCGAATTTATTATAACTCTGCCAGTTAGAGTGGTTGATAAAGAAGAAGAGGAAAAAAGTTTTAAAAACAAAGAGGTATTTGAAACAAACTATGATGAAAATCTATCAATAGAATTCTCTGATATATATAAATAGAATAATGATAATATAAGTAAAACCCATTAGAAAATCGGTATCAATTTTCTAATGGGTTTTATTTTAAATTGGGGATAAGGTTATAATTTATTAATATAAGATTTCATTTCGTCTAGTGACATGCCGCCAACTTTACTTGAAATAATATTACCCTCCTTATCAATAAAGAAAGAAGTCGGAAATCCTTTAATATTATATTGATTAGCTAGATTTTGATCTGAATCCAATAAAACTGTAAAGTTATATTTATTGTTGTCAATAAAGGATTTTGCTGTATTTTTACTTTCACCAACATTCACAGCAAGTATTACTAAGTCAGTATCCTTAGTTTCACTATATAGCCTTTCAATATCAGGCATTTCCGCTTTGCAAGGAGGACACCAACTTGCCCAAAAGTTTAGAAATACTTTTTTACCTTTAAAATCACTAAGAGATACCTCTTTGCCATTTAGATCTTTTAGTTCAAAATCTAAAGCAGGCTTTTTATCAGAAGTAGCATTTTTATTTGTAGAAGAAGCCACACCTGGAGTTATAGTATTTTCCTTAGATTCCTCTTCTTTAGCTATGATTAAATCATTCGCTTTATTTTTATTGTAATTAGTTACACTATAAATACTTATGCCAAATACTAAGACAACAAGTAATGGTAAAATCAGTTTTTTCATTATTATCCTCCAATCAGTTAAAAGTAGAGCAAGCTTAAGATTGTAAAAATATTTTTATTCTATATTGTATTTACTATATCACAATACCATGATATAATGATATAGTAAAGTATAATAATTATTAAAAAATAATCATTATGGAAATACTTGAGAAATAAGTAAAAGAATTTATTTGCAAAAAACTAGTGAATAGTATATAATAATGTATTGAT
>JANZQE010000572.1:0-8870 GCA_038040705.1 Clostridium sp.
AGTAAATATAAATACGTTTAGACTAGAAGTTTTGGAAGGCGATAAGCTTTATAGAATCAACAATCTACAGGTTAGTGGAAAGTCTTTCGGTATCGACTGCTTTAATTACATTATGAACGGAGCTAGTCTAAGCGAGGAGAACACTTATGAATCCCATAGCAAGTTGATTTTAGATGAAGGAGTTGACTTTGAAGACAGACTATTACCAGTTTCAGAAGCGATAGATGGTCTCTCTGAAGAAGCTAATATTTGTGATTCTTCTCATCAATCTGGTAAACAAGTTGCATATCAGGATACGAGTGCTTTTATTTTCTCAGCTGATAACATCAATGATCAACTAATCAGACCTAAAAGTAAGCAAGTAACTATCCTAAAAAAAGGTGAAAGTGTAAGGATTACTTCTACACTCCCTGCTGAAAAATTCGCTTATGTATACTTTAAGACAGTATATGAACGAGCTGATATTAATTTATTGCTAAATAGTCAATTCATAGTTGATGCAGATACTAATATGGATATACGTTCGGTATTTGTATTTCTTGACGAAAACAAGGAAAAACTATCACATCATATAGCAGCAGTATCCCATAATCACACTATGCCGATACCTGCTGAGTGTAAATATATTAAGGTCGGATTTAAAATTACAGGTAATGGTCAATCGAACATTAAGTCTATAAACATCAGTGAAAACCGAGAAATGGTTGACGTCTTTATAGGTAAAAGTAACACTTTAGTATTAGCAAAACAGTACCCTTCATACGATGACTTATACAAATATGGCTTTTTACACAGTAGGTTAAGAGCCTATAAGGCTCATAACAACAATGTAGATATGTTTAAAATTACCAATAATACTTCGGCTTTTGGGTTCAGAGAATTTGAATCTATTGATGTGTTTTCAGGAGAAAGCAGACAGCTGACTTCTACTTTATCATCAGGACAGTACAAGAATTTATTTGTTCATATTTTAGATAGTACAATGTGGAATGTAATTAGCAATTTTGTAGATAGTCTAAATGTTTGTATTTGGATACATGGTTCAGAGGCACAAACATGGCAAAGTAGAGAGTATGAGTTGGAAGGCCTTTCTGTACAGGAAATCGAACGTAAAAAGAAACTGAGTGATAACCGCAAAACTTTTTGGCAAAAGCTTATTAAAGATGCTGGTAAGAAGATCACATTAATCTTCGTTTCAAACTATTCAAAGCACGAGTTCATCGAGAATATATGTGAAGGAAAAGAAGAGTTTCATTCAAAAGTCATTCATAATTTTATAGATTCTAGTGTTTTCCCTTACGAAGAAAAAGAATTGAAAAGTCGGTATGATATATTATCTGTTAGACCATTCAGTAGTAAAACCTATGCTAATGATTTAACAGTAAAGACTATTTTGGAGCTTAGTAAATATCCTGAGTTTGAGAAACTATCTTTTACTATTGTGGGAGATGGTGATTTATTCGAAGAGCTAACCAAACCAGTCGCTCATTTTAATAATGTTGATTTACAGCAGAAGTTTGTGAAGCAAGATGAAATATCTGTTCTACATAAAGAGCATGGGATATTTTTAGTTCCAACTCGGATGGATAGCCAAGGTGTATCCAGAGGAGAAGCTATGTCTTCAGGACTGATACCAGTTACAAATAAAGTTGCTGCAATACCAGAGTTCGTGGATAATTCTAGCGGTGTTTTGGTGGATAGTGACGACTATACTAGTATGGCTACTCGTATCGTAAATCTTATTAATAATCCAACCATGTTTTCAAAACTATCTAAATCTGCTAGTGAAAGAGTCCAAATACAATGCAGTTTTGATAATACTATAGCCAAAGAAATTAATCTCATGAAGTAGTTCTTGAGATTAGTTTTTAATTAAATTAATAGTCGCTAAGTTTAGACTGATATTTGTATGAAATATAGTTATCTAACTGTGTGCTAAAATTGGAGTGTGTGAAAATATAATTTCGTTAGTTATCTTATTAATTATGTGATTTATATTATTCCACTAATGGTAGTATCCAAAAATAATAAATAAGTTAGGACTGCTCACATGATTAAAATATTAGATGACAAAGGTATATCTTTTCATATTAATAACGTAGGAACTGATATAAAGGTTTCCTTAGATAAGAAAAGGGATAACTGCGTTTACGCATGTTATTTCTATTTTAAAGATGAAATTATTAAATATCACTATCAACATTCTGTAGGTTTTTCACATCAGATAGATTTGTATAACTCAAAAGTATTAGAGGTTCGATACTATATATGGGATAAAAAGAAGGATATACGTACATCTGAATCTATAAATGTCACAAGACAGTTGGAGTTATTTAGTACATATTCATTTTTTTTAGATAATGAGTTAAATGGTTACCTTTTAGATAAAGATTTAGAAACATATATTTCTACTGAAGAAAATATTGAAAGAGGAAAAATGTTGTTCGAGGACAACAAACTAAAACTAACCTCTTTTGCTCCAGTTGAATGGGAGGAATGGGAGGCTGATCCTTTTAATAATAGGTCTTGGCAGTGGGCGCTGCATTGGTTCGACTTCAGTAAGTATCTTTTAGCATTCCATCATGAGACTAATAACGATGAAGTCTTAGGTAAGTTAAAGGAATTGATCAATAGTTGGATAGATAGATACTTATACAACGGTAATACAGATTTTGAATTTATATGGCATGATCATGCAACTGCCTTGAGAGCTGAGCAAATATTATTGCTATTACATTACCTAAGGAAATATAACCCTTCATGGATAACTATCAATTTTAACTTCGTCTCTAGATTATTTGAAACTTTAGATATACTAGCAAAAAAACTAGAGCAAGAAGACTTTTATTCTAAGCATACTAATCATGGTTTAGAGCAGGTTCGAGTGTTAATGTTACTAGGACTTATTTTAGATAACAAGGCTTGGGTAGATACTTCTATATTACGCCTAAATGATGAATTAGATTTTTCTTTTACTAGTGAAGGCGTGCATAAAGAAAATAGTCCAGGATATCATCAATTCGTATTTAAGATGTTTCTGTCAATAATCGAAGAATTTCCATCTTATGTGTTAAAAGACTTAGGTCCTAAGTTCAATGATATAGCTTCTAAAGCATTGAGATATATAACTTATATATTGAGACCAGATAATAATTTGCCAATAATTGGGGACACAGAGCTAAAACCTACAAGCGATGCATATCGTAACTTCTTTTCTGGAACTGTAGAGTATGAAAACTTCATATATTCATTGACTCAAGGTAAAAGAGGAACAGTACCCCTTAGGAGCAACATAGTTTATCCAAAGTCGGGATATGCAATATTTAGGAGTACTTGGGGTAGTAAGCAAGACTTTACAGATACTATGCATTTGATATTTAAAGCAGGCTGCTTAAGCCAATATCATCACCAACAAGATGAAAACAATTTTGTTTTATACGCCTTTGGTGAGGATTGGATCATTGATTCAGGATTGTACAATTATATAAATAAAGATCCTATAAGGCACTATGCTCGTAGAAGGCAAGCTCATAATATACCTATCATTTCTAATACAAGTTATGTTCATACGGATTTTAACCATAGAATAAATAACTGGTCAATATATGACTATAGTGAGGATCAGTATAATCCTTATGTTAGTGCTGAAAATACAGTTTTGCAAAATATTAGACACAGTAGAAAGATTGAGATTGACAGTTTGAAGTTAGAGGTTAAGGTTGAAGATAGTATAGTATGTTTAGATAATGAAGAAAGAACAGCAATTTTCTTATTGCATATTCCTATAGACAAAAATATAGAGGTATTTGACAATATAATAAAAATTTCATCCTCAAAAAGTAGCAACGTTATAAACCTATCTCTATCTGAAGCACCTAATCTAATTGAAGTGAAAAAAGGAATGAAAGGTAATACAGTACATAGTGTTGTCTCCTACATTGCAAATACTCATGAAGATAGTCAAGTAATTAGATTTACCTTTAATCAAGTAGATAAAATTGACCTGAAAACTTTTATTCGGTTCGAGAAATTTCAGTAAGTTATTTTCATTTAGAAAATATATAATTATATTGGAAAGAATTTATTTTTAATTTCTAAATTTATTAGGATAAGTTGTATATGATACGTAAAAGCCCAGTATTTTTTATAAAAGATAATCAGGTTACTTATTACCCTAAAGGTGATGAGGTAGATATAAATGCAAGTGGCCGTATATATAAAGCAACTACTCATGGGGCAGGATGGATTGACTCAAAGTTAATCTATCAGCCATCTCATCTAACTAGTTTTAATCCTAGTTTTTTTCTAAATCAACAGTTCTATTCATCTTATCGTGGTTCCTTATGCTTATTTTTTTACGATGAGATCGAAAGCTACATTTACCAAGATCCTTTAGGTGGCGCTTCTATTTTCTATTACTTTAAAAATGGAGTTTTTGCTTGTTCTTCTGATATGTCTGCTTTAATAAATGTCTTAAGTAGGAATGGAATATATCCAACTAAAAGTTTGGACTTTATTACTGAGCTTTTATGCACAGGCACGGGTGGTATTTTTCAAACCAGTTATAACGATATTTCTATCTTAGATACTCATACATATATCAAAATTTATAATGGTAACGTTAATTTTAGAAATTCAGGTACAAGATCCATAATTTTTGATAGTCAATATACTATAGAAGCTGCTAGAGATGAGATTCAAAGTAATATTAACTCTACTCTAGACTGTGAAGAAGTCATGAAAACAGCTCATATAACGGGTGGTTATGACTCAAGATTAGTCTTTGCTGCTTTAGAGTCCGAATCAGCAAAAGAGTATAACCATAATAATATTTATTACGCCTGTCACGGCTATAATGAATTATTAGATAAACAAATTGCAAAGCAAATTTGTAATACGTTCGATAAGACTATGGTTAATAATGAAGGCATACTTAGAAGTGCAGATAGAACAAATTTAAAAGATACTTGTGGTATGTCTTTAGATACCCCTCCAATGTGTAGAACTAGACATGAAATTATAATTTCAGGTGGTTTTGGAGAGACGCTTAGATCAACGTACTCTAATTCTATTCTTAAATATAAAAATTTAGAAGAGTTGAGTTTACCTTTTATCATTGAAAAAACTTATGGTTCAGCTATAGCTGGAAGTGAGGATAATCGGATCGTAAGTGATGATTTCTATAACAGATTTCAAAGCATTGTTAGTAATAAGATTAATGACCTAACTAGCTCTCATTTAGACATATACTCTATTTTAGATTACTTATATCTATCAATTAGAAATAGGTATTTCGTAGGTCAGATATCTACAAACTATAGTAATGTTAATCCAAGGCTAGATCCTTTGTATTCACCAATTGGTTCGAGCTATGCGTTAAGAATGGATGCAGAAAGCAGGTCTAAAAATTTCTTAGGGTTTGAACTAATGAACATGTTTAATCCTAAGTTATTATCATTTCCTTTTGAAGGCAGAGAAATACCACAAGAGATTAAAGACAAACACGATATCGATATCTTAAACTTGGATTTATTAGCATCTCCCAAACTAAAGGAGTTTCCAAATTATCGATTAATTCCTAATATGCTCTCACCTAAAGCTTCACCCGATCATATTAAGCGAGCTAACAAGTTAAATGCGCCATTATGGCAAGTTATTCAAATGAAAACTACGCAGAAGCAGTTACTTGAACTTTTAAATCAAATTGGTAAGAAAGAGGTCTCTAGGAGCTTTAGCTGGAAGTATTTACATAGAATATGTACTAATGAATTAAATAGTCGTATTCATTTACGAAGACTTTATGCTGTTTATGATGCTTTAAGTTGGTATTATGAATAATGACTTTAATTTATTATATTTTTTAAGAAATATAGTTTTTACCTAATAACTTATTTTTTGGATATCAAATGTTTTGATGTTGTAGTCAACTCTCTTTAATGTTGGTAAAGACGTTAAAATATTTTAATACACTATTTTAATTGGGACTCCTGTCTCGAAATTATATGAAGCTCAAACTATTATTAATGTATGCATCTTTTTGCAAACAATGTGAGATTTTTATGGATGCTTTTAAGGACTTATTCGAATATTCGGTTATCAGTAAAGATGATGGCTTCTATATCTCTTATCGTTGTACTTATGAAAAAGAGGCTGTTATATCTGTCTATTTTTATAAGCTTATTGAGGGAAATAAAAGAGTAATTGTTTCTAAACTAGGCTATAGAAAAGAGCTTAAAGAATATCATTTAGCTTTAGAAAGTGGTAGGTATCAGATAAAGTTTTTCATTAAACTAAAAGAGGGAACTAGTTATTTCGATGCCCTATTGACACCTGTGTACGAGCTGGAAGTCTTATCCAATTATTTGCCTCAGCTTTTGAACCTAAATGAATTAAGTAAAATTATTTCTAAGTTAGCATTAAACGGTTTGAATAATATAGATTTTAAAGTAATTTCAGGAGCTAAAGGAGGAGCTTATAGTTGCCCACCCAATTTCTTTGAAGTGCTAAGTGAGTCCGCTATTGATTTGCTGAAACATAATAAATATGGATACTCAACTACTGAGTTTTTGCTAAACTGTATTTTCTATACTGGTAATAGAGATTTTCTATTACGTCATATGGATTATTTACTTTATGAACTTATCAACAATAAGTTTGAACAGAAGAAAAAAGATATTTTATTTTGGTTTGGTGTTGCTAATTATAAGACTGGCAAGCACTTAATTGCCACTAAAGCTTTTAGTGAACTTATAGAGTTCAAAGATGATTTAAGGTTTTACCAAACTGGTTCTATATCATATATAGATAGTTTAGAAACTTTAGAAACTTTAGAAAGTTTAGAGATTAATGAGATTGATAATGGTGTTCAATTAGCTAAAAACTTTGATCATAGTTGTTATATAGGTTGTTTATTGATTTCATGCGACTATGGTTATTATAAGGTTTATCTGGAAGAGCAGTTAGAAAAATTAAACGGACTGTACTTAATACATGTTCACTTCATCTTAACAGATAATACTTACCTTAATGCTATTAGAGAAGATATTGATAGCTTTGATAATGTTAACTATAGCTATGAAGTGGTAAGTACTAATGTTTATAATATTAGAACTTATTACAGTATCTCTAGGTATTTAATTCTTTCTGATATAATTAAAATATACAGGTTACCAGTGATAATTGCAGATGCAGACTTGGATTTTAATCGCTTGGATCTAATGAGTGTTTTTGAATCTACAGATAGTAAGTCGATTTATTTGAATGAGGTTTACTCTGATTTACCTTGGTTCAAGGTGTTGGCAGGGTTTAGTGTTTTTGGGAAAGATACTGTCAATTCAAAATTTATAAGCAATCTTAAGAAATATTTAACAAGTTGCTATTATACTGGTAGAGATGGCTGGATGCTCGATCAAGTGGCACTATGTCAATGTTTAGAGTTTCATAACAGTAATGATTCAAAAGATGATATAAAGATTTATAATTTGAATGACTCATTTAAAGTGGATATTAAGCAAGTTCCAAATCGAGTTGAGAAACGACTAATGATATCTAAATTTTGAATTTATGCTTGATAACAATTTGAAAAAAACGATATAGCTAAAGCTATATATTATGCACTTACTATTGATGTCAGAGATATTCATGTTTCTAAAGTTTATCTTGTGAAATTTTAGTTATAACTAGAGGTGTATTTTTCATAAAATAATAAGCTATGAAAAAATTGAAATATCTTATAAGGTGTGAAAATGAAAAAAATGGTTTTACATCTTAATAAATGTACTCGAACGGCTATAATTAGTGATGCACTCACTGCTATGTCTTTAGATAAAGAAAAAAATACTAAAGTCAAGTATATAACAAATAATAACTGGCATTGGCTATTTAAGATATTTAAGCCTGACTTCATCTTAGTTGAATCAGCATGGCGCGGTCATAAAGACAAATGGCGCTACAAAATAGCCAACTATCCTGATTACCCTGAGCGTAATAACGTCGAGCTGCGCAAACTCCTAGAGCTGGCAGATAGATATAATATTCCAGCCGTATTCTGGAATAAAGAAGATGGCGCGCACTTTAACCGCTTTATCGACTCTGCCAGTTTATTTAAGTATGTACTGACCGTTGATTCAAACTGCGTTGAACGCTACCAAGCTATATTAGGCAATAGCGTAAAAGTAGGGGTGCTACCCTTTGCGGTGCAGCCTAAGTTTCATTATCCCACCGATTTGCCACCACGTTATAACGAAAGCTTATTTGTCGGTAGCTATAGTCAACATATCCATAGCGCGCGTCAGCAATGGCAGGATATGGCATTTACTGCCGCTTCTCCTTATGGATTAACCATAGTTGATCGTAATTCTGATCGTAAGTCTGACGTCTATCGCTATCCTGACCTACCGAACATGACCATCAAACCTGCCGTGCCTTATGATCAGACAGGTCAGCTGTTCAGGCAGTATTTACACTGCTTGAACGTCAATACCGTGACCGACTCCCCAAGTATGTTCTCCCGCCGTCTGATTGAGATTATGGCTTGCGGACGATTGGCAGTGACCAATCCTAGTTTGGCAGTCAGTACCCGCTTTGATGGGATGTGCGAAGTTATTGATAATCGTGAGCAAGCGGACGAACTATTTGCCCAACTGGCTAGAGGTTATACCAAAGAGCAGATAGAGATGATGCGTTACGCCAGTGATCATGTATTGCAAAATTACAATTATGATAAATGGTTACAACGCATTGTTGAATTTATTGGTTTATAGTAATGAATTAATTTTCTATTAGACTTTTTATTACTATGCCTACATCTACCATCACCCACGCCGTCATCCCCGTCGCAGGCTTTGGCACCCGTATGCTGCCGCTATCTA
>JANZQE010000573.1:0-3105 GCA_038040705.1 Clostridium sp.
GCACCACTTTGAAGGGCCATGAGCCTTCCGTTTTTATTTAAGGACTCCATAGCAGTTGTTGCAGGTATGTTAATGTCCGGTAACAATAAACGAGTTATAGCCATAACTTTAAGTGCCATTGTTAATTCCTTACCCGTGGCATCTGATAGTGGGGTGTCTTCATTTGGAATAAAAGGGCCTATGCCTAACATGTCAGCATTTATTTCTTTGAAAAATAAGATATCATCCGCATAGGATTCAATAGTTTGGCTAGGAAGGCCAACCATAACACCTGTCCCAACTTCAAAACCTAATTCTTTTAAATTCTTCAAGCAATTTAATCTGTTATCGTGGCTCATACCTGGATCTAGCTTCTCATATAGTTTTTTATCCGTTGTTTCAATCCTGAGGAGATATCTATCAGCGCCAGCTTCTCTATAAGCTTTATATTCTTCATAAGTTTTTTCGCCTATGCTTAATGTTAGAGCTAAATCCAAAGCTTTAATTTCCTTTATTATTCTAATAACTTTATCAGTGGTGTAATAATCATCTTCTCCACCTTGAAGTACTATGGTTTTATAGCCAAAGGACTTTGCTTTAGTTGCGAAGTCTAAAATTTGTTCTTCTGAAAGCCTATATCTAACTATATTTTTATTATCACGTCTTAGTCCACAGTAAAGACAATTTCTTTTACATATATTAGTGAATTCAATAAGACCTCTAAGATGAACATCATCACCTAAATATTTTTTTCTAACTTCATTAGCTGCATTAAATATTTCTTGATCTACATCCTTACTGCTCAAAAGGGATATAATTTCATTTTTACTTAGTATATGTTTTGATTTAGCTTTGTTTATAATTTCTAGTAATTCCATCTTAAGGATACCTCCCAGTATTTACTCTTTAGTTATAGGGTGCACAAATCAATTTATAAATATTATGTAACTAATATTTAGAACTAAGACTATCATAATATTTTAAAAAATATATGTAAAGATAAAACACAAAATAAATTAATATATTAGTAAATAAACTATCCACAACTAAAGTGGGTTGCTAGTTTTTTTTCTGAAATGTATTGTATATGTTTCATGCAATGTTTCATGATTAATTTTTGTTGCATCAAACTTTAGTAATTTGAAAGTAACTTGGACACAAAAGCCTATTATAAATGCTGATATAATTGTTCCAATACCAATCATACCGCCAAGTTTCCATCCGACAAACACTGCTATAAGTTCAATCGAACCACGGCATATTCCTACTGATAGACCTGTTTTTCGAATAAGTGCCACCATTAAACTGTCCCTAGGGCCTGCACCAAAGGAAGAACCAATGTAAAAGTATGTAGCTAAAGCAATTATAAACAATCCTATAATCATCATTACGATTCCGAAAGAGAGGTTGATGGCCAGCGGTATTATATTTAATGCCAAAATCATATCCAAAAATACCCCAATAAAAATCATATTTAAAATGGTGCCAAGTCCCAATTTTTCGCCAAGCAATACTGATATCACTCCAATAACTACTCCAGTTACAATTGAAGCGGTTCCGATACTTATCCCTACCATTTTTGCAAATCCAACATGGAAAACATCCCATGGAGCGTAGCCTATATGGGCATTCATTGTAACAACGATTCCAAGCGCATATAAGAAAAGTCCCCATATTAATCGCAGCATGCGGATACAAAATTGTTTCATAAATAAATTCCTCCTTATTAATAATAAATCAATTATACCAGTATTGTGGATTAATAAAAATAAAATTGGCTTGTCAATTATGACAAACCAATAAAAGTTCTCATTTTGTTATAACTCAGTGTTTTGTCTATTATTAGTATATAGTATTCCCCATGCAAGAATTGGTATATTTGCAAGAACTAAAAATAACATACCATATATACTTCCGAGTATACTAAGTGTTGCTGATAAGCCGAAAAGAAACATAGTATAACTCATTTTGTAGCTACGAAAATTCCGGTTAACACGGTTTAGAATTTTGCTTATTCTCATTTGAAATACCTCCGTTTTTTAAAAAATTATTAAGACTTATACATTAAAACTCCTTATTATTATAAATACGTATGGATATCATTAGTGAAGTTAAGAAGAAAATTAAGCCTATAGTTAGTGCTAAAGAATTTTGTGTGAAACTAGAAGTGTTGCTTATAAAATAATTAAATTTTTGAACTAAAATATTATTTGGATTTGCTCCAACATATTCAATTGCTGTCGTTGGTACAAATACAATTAACATAAATAATATAACATTAAATAAATTCATTTTAATAAATCCGAATTTAAGATAGAAGGGAAAAAATATGGAACTAAATATACATACAGATGCAAAAACAAAAACAATATGCAATAATGAAATTGAGCTATCGAACATTGAAAGTCCGGTAAGTTTACCTATGAATCCAATCAATATAGAATAAACAAGGCCTATAGCTGCAAATACAAATACTGACATATATTTTGATATAACGATTTCGTTTCTTTTAAGTGGCAAACTATTTAGTATAATTTCACAGTTGTTCTTTTCATCGTATTTTGCAGCAAAGGTTATAAATATATGGGTTGTAGCCATGGGAGGTAACACATATAGCGCTAATCCATTCAGATTCATTGAAAAATAAGCAATTGGTGCAAATACAGTAAAAAGCAATGTGTATAGTAGGGTCTTCTTCTGTATAGCTATGTCCTTCATTATTAAATTAAACATTAAACATTCCCCCTAACTGTATACACCATAATATCTTCAAGAGAAGCTTTTTCAATAATGCCTTTACCATTAAATATTTTTCTAGCTTTAAGAATATCCTTTGTTAAAGCTTCAAATCCAAAATTAGTTTCTTTTATACTTACAAATTCGCGTCTAATATCATTGTCTAGAAGTTCTTTACCACCTTTTACTATACCGTAATTTTCCACAATTTCATCTTTAGTTTGCGTAAAAACTAATTTTCCTTTATTGATAAAAGTAATATAATCCGCTATTTTCTCAAGGTCAGTAGTTATGTGAGTTGAAAAGAATATACTTACATTTTTATCTTGAATTACATTGTATAAGATATCTAACAGTTCGCTTCTGAACACTGGATCGAGTCCCGAGGTG
>JANZQE010000574.1:0-2724 GCA_038040705.1 Clostridium sp.
AAAAAAGATTACACCATAAGAAAAGTTATTCTAATGGTGTAATCCTGAATTAAAGGGCACAGAAAATAACCCTTAGTGTAAGGTCAATTCAAGATTCACCAATAGTGAGAAGTTAAAGGCCTCTCGTAGAAACTTCTAAACCATATTTTTAGAAATATATAGGTGAACTAATTATTAATTTATACAACTGTTTAAACTCTAATTTTATATTAACATCTATTTTGTATTAAGTCAATGCATTGTATGCATTATAAATTGTATTGTTCGTGTTTGTATCTATTTATAGACTTTTCAGTACGCAAACAATATTTAATGTTCGTGTTTTGTACTTTTACATATTATTTAAAATAATTTACTCCAGCCTCAAATATTTTCTGATCCTTTTCACCAATAATATTCTTTAGTGTATTTGTAGTAAATCTTTCAGAATGACCCATTTTACCAAACACTCTTCCATCCATACTAGTTATACCCTCAATAGCATACATTGATCCATTAGGATTAAAGTTTATATCATAACTAGGGCTACCGTTAAAATCTACGTATTGAGTAGCTACTTGACCCTTCTCGAATAATTTTTTTATTACTGCATCCTCTGCTACAAACCTACCTTCCCCATGTGATACAGGTATAGAATGAATATCTCCAACTTTTAAATTAGAAAGCCAAGGAGACATGTTTGAAACTACTTTAGTTTGCACAATGCGTGACATATGTGTCCCAATTTCATTATATGTTAAGGTTGGGCTTTTTTCTGTTATATCTGTTATCTCTCCATATGGAAGTAATCCAAGCTTAATCAGTGCTTGAAATCCATTGCATATTCCAAGAATAAGTCCATCTCTATTTTCTAAAAGTTCACTTATACTTTCTCTTATTATAGGATTTCTAAAAAATGTAGCAATAAATTTACCCGATCCATCTGGTTCATCCCCTGCACTAAATCCACCTGGCAGCATAACAATTTGAGATTTTTTTATCTTCTCTGCTATAATTTTTATAGACTCTTCAATTTGCCTTGAAGATAAATTATTTAACACCATAATCTCAACTTCAGCTCCAGCCTTTTCAAAGGCTCTCATAGAATCATACTCGCAATTAGTACCTGGAAACACAGGAATTATAACCCTAGGCTTTGGAATTTTAATCCTAGACGTATTTTTTATTTTAGAATTTTCCACGACTTCGTATTGTTTATCAAAACTATTATTTACTTTAGTGCTATTTACATTTGTACTAAACACACTTTCAAGTGGTGCTTCCCATTTACTTATTGATTCTTCTAAACTAATAGTTTCACCTAAGACATCAATAAATGGCTCGGCTTTAGTATTTCCGAGTATTTTAACATTTTCAAGCTGCTTAATAAGCTCTGAGTATATTTCCTTATCTATTTCCAATACTATACTTCCATAATCCTCTTTAAATATACTATTTGCATCTATATCCGGGGCGAATGTAAATCCTATATTATTACCAAAACACATCTTTGATATAGCTTCGCAAAGGCCACCCATTCCAACTGCATAGGATGATAGGATTTTACCACTATCTATTAATTTCTTTACTAATTTATAGTTTTCGCGAAGTCTATCAAAATCAGGTAATCCATCTTCGCGTCTATTTGCATAAATTAAAAGAGCCGTGGTATCACACTTTTTAAACTCAGGAGATATAACTATCTCAGTATTTACAATGTCCACCGCAAAGGATACAAGCGTTGGTGGTACATTCATATCATTGAAGGTACCCGACATACTGTCTTTTCCACCAATTGCCGCTATACTAAATTGTTTTTGTACATGAAGAGCTCCGAGTAGTGCTGAAAATGGTTTGCCCCATTTATAAGGTTCTTTTGACAATTTCTCAAAATACTCTTGGAAAGTAAGTTTAATATTTTCATAGTCTCCGCCACTAGCTACTATCTTTGTTACTGAATCTAGCACTGCATAAGCAGCTCCATGGAAAGGACTCCATTTTGATAATTTAGGATTATATCCATAGGACATTATTGTACCAGTATTAGTATTCCCCTTAAGTACAGGTAGTTTTGATACCATAGACTGAATTGGTGTTTTCTGAAACTTTCCACCAAAAGGCATTAATACTGTTCCCGCGCCTATAGTGCTATCAAATCTCTGTGACAAACCCTTTTGGCTACAAATATTTAAATTAGATAAGGTAGAAATCCATTGCTTCTTTATTGACTTTACATCCCCACTAATAGATTTTGTATCTTTTGAAAAGTAGTATTCATTTTCTTTTGGTGCAGATACTTTTACATTAGTAACTTGTTTTACCCCATTAGTGTCTAGAAAACTTCTACTTATATCAACAATGGTATGTCCCTTCCAAATCATTTTAAGTCTATTATCATCAGTTATTTTGCCCACAAGTGTTGCCTCTAGGTTCTCTTCTTCTGATAGTTTTATGAAAACCTTAGCATCTTCACTTCTTATAACAACAGCCATCCGTTCTTGTGATTCGGATATAGCAAGCTCCGTACCATCTAGCCCATCATATTTCTTAGGCACTGCATCTAAATTTATTATAAGCGCATCTGCCAGTTCCCCTATGGCTACAGATACTCCACCTGCACCAAAATCATTACATCTTTTTATAAGTGTAGTAGCCGCAGGATTTCTAAACAGTCTTTGAATTTTTCTTTCTGTAGGTGCATTTCCCTTTTGAACCTCTGCTCCTGAAGTTAGAATAGAGCTTTCA